>NZ_APNH01000002.1:900000-992836 GCF_040361275.1 Salinisphaera sp. T31B1
CGGATATGGCCGGGCATATCGTCCGGGCCTTCCATGTCGTGCACGAACCTCGGATCGCCATCGACTACTGCACCAGCCATCCAGCGCTCGACGTCGGCACGCACATCCGGGTCGGCGTTCTCGCAGATCATCAGCGACGCCGAGGTATGCCGGATGAAGACATGAGCCACCCCGGTGCACAGCCCGGCATCACTGACCACGCGTCCGACGTCTGCGGTGATGTCACGGGTCGACCGGCCGGGCGTATCGAACGTCAGCGTTGTCTGCATCGGCTTCCTCTACGGGCAGGCGACTGTTTGTTCGGCCGAGCCCGGCCGCATTCTCGACAGGGTCAGGCCAGCGCGTCCAGCTTGGCCACCATCAACTGATTGACCTCTTTCGGGTTGGCCTTGCCCTTGGATGCCTTCATGACCTGCCCCACCAAAAACCCGAGAATCTTGGTCTTGCCGTCCAGATACTGCTGGACCTGATCCGGGTTGTCGGTGATGGCGGCATCGACGAAGGCTTCGATCGCCGAGCTGTCGGTGATCTGCTTGAGCCCACGATCGGCGATGATGGCGTCCGCACTTTCGCCCTCACCGGCCGCCAGCGCATCGAATACGTCCTTGGCGATCTTGCCGGAAATGGTGTTGTCGGCAATACGGGCCAACAGCCCGCCCAGCTGCTCGGCGCTGACCGGCGCCTCTGTGATCGGTCGACTTAGGCGATTGAGCACCGCCGTGAGCTCGCTGTTGATCCAGTTCGCCGCCGGCTTGCCCTGTACCGACGGCACACCACCGGTCGCGGCGACGGTCGCCTCGAAATAATCCGCCAGCGCGCGGGAGTCGGTCAGCGCCATGGCGTCGGCGCCACCGAGCGCATAGTCGGACTCGAATCGACGCCGCTTGGCATCGGGCAACTCCGGCAGTGCCGTGCGTGCGGCCTCGATGAAATCCGCATCGATCGCAACCGGCAGCAGATCCGGGTCCGGGAAGTAACGATAGTCGTGCGCTTCCTCTTTGGAACGCATGCTGCGTGTTTCGTCGGCGTCCGGGTCGTAGAGGCGGGTCTCCTGAACGATCGTGCCGCCGGATTCGAGTACATCGATCTGACGCTCGACCTCGTACTCGATCGCTTTTTCCAGAAAACGGAACGAGTTGACGTTCTTGGTTTCGGTGCGCGTGCCAAATTCGCTGGTCCCGCGCGGACGCACGGACACGTTGGCATCCACGCGGAACGAGCCCTCGGCCATGTTGCCGTCGCAGATGCCCAGATAGGTGACCAGCGAATGCAGCTTGCGGGCGTAAGCCACCGCTTCGGCCGCACTGGCCATCTCGGGTTCGGAGACGCATTCCACCAGCGGCGTTCCCGCGCGATTGAGATCGATACCGGTTTCGCGATCGAAGGCTTCATGCAAGGATTTGCCCGCATCTTCCTCCAGATGAGCGCGGGTAATGCCGATGCGCTTTTCCCCACCATCGGCCGTTGCGATATCCAAATGGCCGCGAGCCACGATCGGCAGCTCGAACTGGCTAATCTGATAGCCCTTGGGCAGATCGGGATAGAAATAGTGCTTACGCGCGAATACCGACCGCGGTGCGATCTCGGCGTCGATGGCCAGGCCGAACAGCGTGGCCATGCGAATGACCTCTGCGTTGATCACCGGCAACACGCCGGGCAAGGCGATGTCCACCGCGCTGGCCTGCGTATTCGGCGCAGCACCGTAGGCCGTCGGCGCGCTGGAGAAGATCTTGCTCTGGGTGGCGAGCTGGATATGAACTTCGAGCCCGATCACCGTCTCCCATGCGCTCGTCATCATTCGAACCCCGCCGGACGTCGGGTGTGCCAGTCGGTTGCCTGCTGGAAAGCGTGAGCGGCATTGAGCAGGCGCGCCTCTTCGAACCAGGGCGCCAGCAGCTGCAGGCCCACGGGCAGACCGTCGACGAACCCGGCCGGCACCGACATGCCCGGCAGGCCGGCCAGACTCGCCGGTAACGTGTACACATCGTTGAGATACATCGACACCGGGTCGTCGACCTTTTCGCCCAACCTGAATGCCGGCGACTGGGTCACGGGCGCGGCGATCAGGTCGACGTCTGCATAGGCACGGCGGAAATCGTCGGCGATCAGCCGGCGTGTCTTCTGCGCCTTGAGATAGTAGGCATCGTAATAACCGGCCGAGAGTACATAGGCGCCGACCATGATCCGGCGCTGGACCTCGCGACCGAAGCCTTCGGCACGGGAACGGCTGTACAGATCCTCCAGATCCACCGCCGCCTCGCAGCGATAGCCATAGCGCACACCGTCATAGCGGGCCAGGTTCGACGACGCCTCGGCCGGGGCCAGCACGTAATAAGTCGATACCGCGAGTTCGGTATGCGGCAGATCGATCTCCACCAGCTGCGCACCGAGCCGCTCGTATTCGGCGATCGCAGTGTCCAGCACGGTGCGTGTGCCGGCTTCCAGGCCCTCGGCGAAATATTCGCGCGGAAGGCCGATTCGCAGACCGGAAATATCGCCGCTCAGCGCCGCGCCGTAATCGGGCACATCGCGCTCGACCGAGGTCGAGTCGCGCGCATCGAAACCGGCCATGGCGCCCAGCACCGCCGCACAGTCGGCGGCCGAACGCGCGAAGCAACCACCCTGGTCCAGGCTGGATGCGAACGCGATCATTCCGTAGCGCGAGACGCGCCCATAGGTCGGCTTGATACCGGTCACTCCACACAGTGCGGCCGGCTGACGGATCGATCCGCCCGTATCGGTGCCCGTGGCCGCTGGCACCAAACCGGCGGCCACGGCCGCCGCCGAGCCGCCCGACGAGCCGCCCGGCACGAAGGCTTCGTTCCAGGGGTTGCGCACCGGCCCGTAGAAACTGGTTTCGTTGGACGAACCCATGGCGAATTCGTCCATGTTCGTCTTGCCCAGGGTCACGGTGCCGGCCGCATCCAGACGCTCGACCACATGCGCATCGTAGGGCGCGACAAAGTTGTCGAGCATGCGCGAGCCACAGCTGGTACGTAGGCCCTGGGTACAGAAGATGTCCTTATGGGCGATCGGCAGCCCGGCAAGCGCACCGGCAGGCTCGCCCCGATCGACGGCGGCCGCCTGGGACAGCGCGCGCTCTCGACACACGCTGATCAGGCTGTTCAACCGCGTGTCGTGGGTATCGATACGCGCCAGAAAATGCTCGGTCAGGGCCACTGCGGACAGCCGGCCGTCGCGACAGGCCGCGCTCAGCTCGGCGACGCTCATTTCGTCTATCGGCTGCTCGGTACTCATTCGATGACCTTCGGCACCAGATAGACGCCGTCGCGTGTCGCCGGAGCGATCGCCTGGAATGCCTGGCGACGGTCGTCGACATCGGCTCGATCTGCGCGCAGGCGCGCGGTCAGGTCCAGCGGATGCGCCATGGGTTCCACGTCATGGGTATCGATGCGTTCGAGTGCGGCAAAGACATCCACGATGGTCGACAATTCGCCGACATAGTCGGCGATCTGGGCTTCATCCAGGCCCAAACGCGCCAGTCGGGCAACGTTTCGGACCTGATCGGCAGTCAGATTCACGGCAGCAGCCTATATTTACTCATCGGATTACACCACGCGCCTTGGGCACGGAGGCAGCAAAACTAGCATAAACCGCCCCCCGTGCGACCAGATCGCAGCCCGCGGGCGTGGGCGAATGCGGCCTCGACGGCGCGCGGAATCAACCCGGACACGCGCGCCCGTCGACCTGCAGCGCGGCCCGGGCGCCTGCGCCAATCCGCGTACCGGGCTTGGCCGGACAGGGCCGCCGACCACGCCGGGGCGCGGGCTCGGTGTTGCACCGGCGTTCGCGCCGGATCGGCGTTGCCGTGGCCCACCGCCGTTGCTAGCATTGCGCCACTTTATTGCAACGCGTCACGATCGCGCTGCGTCCTGCGCGTAATCGACGCGTTTATTTTTCGCGCTTGGGTGTGCCTCCATGCTGGATAATTTTCGTGGCCTGTTCGTCAACGATCTGTCGATCGATCTCGGCACGGCCAACACGCTGGTCTATGCACGCGACCAGGGAATCGTGCTCAACGAACCATCCGTGGTTGCCGTGCGTACCGACGCCCGCGGTGGCAAGCGCATCGAGGCGGTGGGCGCCGACGCCAAGCGGATGCTCGGTCGTACACCGAGCCATATCACCACGATCCGCCCGCTCAAGGACGGCGTGATCGCCGACTTCACCGTTACCGAGAAGATGCTGCAGCACTTCATCCGGAAGGTGCACAAAAAGCGTTTTCTGCGGCCGATGACGCGCGTGCTGGTCTGCGTGCCCTACGGTTCGACCCAGGTCGAGCGACGCGCGATTCGCGAGTCCGCCTCCAACGCGGGCGCTCGCCGTGTGTATCTGGTCGAAGAGCCGGTCGCCGCGGCCATCGGTGCCGGCATTCCGATCGGCGAGGCGCGCGGCTCGATGGTATTGGACATCGGCGGCGGCACGTCGGAAGTGGCGGTCATCTCCCTCAACGGCATCGTCTACGCAGAGTCGGTGCGTACCGGTGGCGACAAGTTCGACGAGGCGATCGTCAACTACGTGCGGCGTCAGTACAACATGCTCATTGGCGAGGCCACGGCCGAATCGATCAAGCACAAGATCGGTACCGCCTTTCCCGGCCACGAGGTCAAGGAGATCGAGGTCGTGGGCCGGCATCTGTCCGCTGGCGTGCCGCGGGCGTTCACCCTCAACTCCAACGAAGTGCTGGACGCGCTCCAGGAGCCGCTGTCCAATATCACCAGCGCGGTCAAGCTCGCACTCGAATCGACACCCCCGGAGCTCGGCTCGGATGTGGCCGAACGCGGCATCGTGCTCACCGGCGGCGGCGCGCTGCTGGCCGATCTCGACAAGCTGATCTCCGAAGAGACGGGACTGCCCGTGATCGTGGCCGACGATCCGTTGACCTGCGTCGCCCGCGGCGGCGGTATCCTGCTGGAGATGATCGACCGCAAGACAGGCCAGCTGTTCGCACTCGAATAGCTCGCCGGGCGGTTGCACGCCGGTGTTGGGCCGGCCTACTCTGATTCGTTATTGATAGTCGACTCGAAGAACGTCGACGGTCATTGCATGATGTCACGAAAATGCACGCCAGCCGCATCGCCCGTGCCGAGGAGCCATACCGGGTGTATCCCATGACACAGCAGCCGTCAGCACAGGCCCGGACCATCCGCCGCGCCCGCCGGCGTCCGCTCGGCGCCGCACCCGGCGTGAAGCCGCCCGTCTTAGCTGGCGCGCGGCGCGCGTCCGGGGGTTAAGTGCGCGGCCTGACCGACGACGACAAGACACCGCTGCTCAACCGTCGCGTGGCGCCGGGTATCAAGATCGTCATCATCATCGTGGTTTCGATCGTGCTCATGATGGTCGACCACGCACACGACAGCCTGGCGCCGGTGCGCAGCACCCTGGCCGTCGCCTTGCAGCCGATCCAGATCGCTGCCGAACTGCCTGGCGAGCTTACCGAATACCTCGGCCGTTATTTCGATCGCGGCGAACTGATCGCCGACAACGAAGCGCTGTCGCAGAAGGTTCTGCTGCTCAAGGTTCGGCTCCAGAAGCTTGCCGCGCTCGAAGCCGAGAACGAACGCATTCGCGCCCTGTTGGCCTCGGCGAGCTCGCTGGACCAGAACGTACTGATCGCTCGTATCCTCTCGGTCACACCCGACCCTTATCGCCATTACATCAAGCTCAACAAGGGCTCGGCCGACGGCGTATTCGTCGGTCAGGCGCTGGTCGATGCCAATGGCATCATGGGCCAGGTCACGGACGTCACGCCGCTGGATTCGCGTGCCATCCTCATCACCGATGCCAATCACGGCATTCCTGTCGAAATCAACCGAACCGGACTGCAAACCATCGCCCAGGGCACCGGCAAGTCCGACGAGCTGCGTCTGCCCTTTCTGGCCAACAATTCGGACATTAAAGCCGGCGATCTCCTGGTGTCCTCCGGGCTGGGCGGGCGTTATCCCGCCGGTTATCCGGTGGCACGGATCAGTACCGTCACCCATCAGCCAGGCGACGAATTCCTGGACGTAATCGCCCAGCCAACGGCTCATCTCAACCGAGGCCGAGAAGTACTGCTGGTCTGGACCCAGGATGATGATCGTCTGACCGGGCCCGAGTCGCCCGACACATCCACGACCGACGATACGGACGCCGGAGCCCCCGCCGATTCGGGCTCATGATCATCAATCATCACATCAGCGGATTATTGATTCTTTTCACCCTGGGCGTCGGCCTGATCCTGACGCTGCTGCCTGCCCCGGATGCGATCGCTGCGGCGCGGCCGGCGTTCTACCCTGCCACGGTGTTGTTCTGGGTACTGATGCAACCGTTGCGATTCGGGCTGTTGACGGCCTGGGCCTGCGGCATTCTGATCGATGTCATCTACGGCACGCCGTTCTCTGAACACGGGCTGGCACTGGCCGTGGCGGCCTATGCCGTAGTCAAGCTGCGAGAGTTGCTTTGGGCTTTCCCTCTCTGGCAGCAGGGTCTGTTGCTGACGCCGGTGTTCGTGCTCTACGAGTTCGTGCTGTTCTGGATCGATGGCGTCGCCGGCGCAGAGGTCGACCAGTGGTGGCGCTGGCTTCCGATCGCCACCACGGTGCTCGTGTGGCCGGTCTGGGCGTTCGTTCTGGAACGTCTGGCCGAATTGGAGGTCCGATAGAACCAGGGGTGCGCACGCGCGGCGACCTGAGCGCGACAGCGACAGCTATTGCACCGTGCCGTGCGGCCGGGTTTCACACATCTCGACAGTTTCGTGCGAGCAGCATACGCTGAGCTCGATAGTCTACTTTAGCTTTTTTCGATAAGTCTTTGACTTCGCTGATTTCGGACCCTCTGGGCTCCGACGCAATCGCGACCAGGGAGATCTCACGCGCGCATGCCCGCAGACGACGCGATCAAGAATCACGCAGCCGAACGGCGCCTGTTCTTCCTGCGCACACTGGTTGCCGGCGGAGTGCTGTGCTTGCTCGTATGCGTGCTCGTGTCGCGCGTGATGTATCTACAGGTCCTGCGCCACGGCTATTACGAGACCCGGTCGCAGGACAACCGCATGCGCGTACAGGTCATGCCGCCCGTGCGCGGGCTGATCTACGACCGCAACGGCGTGCTGCTGGCCGACAATCTGCCCGCCTATCGGCTCGAGATCGTGCCCGAACAGGTCGATGACCTGGACGCGACGCTCGACCGGCTGGGCCGGATCGTGGAAATACGGCAGGCCGATCGCGACCGCTTCCGGGATCGGGTAGCCAAGACGCCGCGTTTTCGCGGGGTGCCGATTCGACTGAACCTGAGCCAGCGCGAGGTGGCCCGGTTCGAAGTCAATCGCGGCAATTTCCCCGGCGTGGAGATTCGTGCCGGTCTCACCCGCCACTATCCGCTGGGCCGGGTCGCCGCGCATCTGGTCGGTTATGTGGGCGGAATCACTGCCCGCGATCTGTCGCTGGTCGATGACAAGCGGTATCGCGGGTCCAACCATATCGGCAAGTCGGGCGTGGAATACAGCTACGAGTCGCGCCTGCACGGTTACCCGGGTTCGCGCGTGGTCGAAACCAATGCCAGCGGTCGTTCGCTGCGCGAACTGGAAATGCATCGCCCGACCGCTGGCGAGAGCCTGTATCTGACCATCGATGCTCGACTCCAGAGCGCCGCCTACGAGGCGCTGGGCGATAACGACGGCGCCGTGGTCGCGATCGACCCGGAAACCGGCGGGCTGCTGGCCATGGTATCCAAGCCCAGCTACGACCCGGATCTGTTCGTCGACGGCATCAGTCACAGCAACTACAAGCGTCTGATCTCGGATCCGCACAAGCCCTTGTTCAACCGCGCGCTGCAGGGCCAGTATCCGCCGGGCTCGACCGTCAAACCGGTGATGGCCCTGGCCGGGCTGGAAACCGCGTCCATCGAACCGCAGAAGAAGGTGTGGTGTCCGGGCTATATCACCCTGCCCGGTAGCGATCATCATTACCGGGACTGGAAACGCTCCGGCCATGGCTGGGTCGATATGCGTGAAGCGCTGTATCGCTCTTCAGACGTCTATTTCTACAAGCTCGCGCTCAAGCTGGGCATCGACAATATTCATCGCTACGGCGCCATGTTCGGTCTGGGCGAAGTCACGGGCGTGGATCTGCCTCGCGAGAACAGTGGCATCATGCCCTCGCGCGCCTGGAAGCATGGCAGCCGCAATCTGCCCTGGTATCCGGGCGAGACGCTCAATACGGTGATCGGCCAAGGCTTCATGACCGCGACGCCTCTCCAGCTGGCACAGATGACGAGCCTAATCGCCGAGCGCGGACACAGTTTCAAGCCGCACGTGCTGCGCGCCTGGAAAGACCCGGCCAGCGGTCGAATCAACGACACCGTGCCCACGCCGCTGGAGCCGATCGAGCTCAAGGATCGACGCCACTGGCAGGTCGTCATCGAAGGCATGCAGCAAGTAATCACCGCGCCACGCGGCACCGCCCATCACTATGTCGGGCAGAACCTGGACTACAGCATCGCCGGCAAGTCCGGCTCGGCCCAGGTCGCGGGCTTGGCCCAGCATCAGGCGGCGCCGGATATCGAAGACGTCCAGCGACAACTGCGGGATCACGCGCTGTTCATTGCTTTTTCGCCGATCGACCAGCCCAAGATCGCGGTCGCCGTACTGGTCGAACACGGCGGCGGCGGTTCGAGCGTCGCCGGCCCGATCGCTCGCAAGGTCATCGATGCATTCCGCAGTCAACCGCCGGTCCTGCAGGCCTCTGCCCGGAGCCCTCGATGAGTGCAAACGCCACCGACAGCCCGTCGAGCCTGGCCGAGTGGCTCGTCTACTGGCGTATCGATCTGCAACTGCTGGTTGCCTTGATCTGCTGTGCCGCACTCGGGCTGTTCGTACTCTACAGCGCATCCGGCCAGTCGCAGGCGGTCGTGCTCAACCAGGCGATCCGGCTGGGCATCGGCCTGATCGGCATGATTCTCATCGCCCAGATTCCCCCAGAATGGTTCCGGGTGGCCGCGCCCTGGGTGTTCGGCTTCGGCGTGCTGCTGCTCGTGCTGGTGATTGCTCTGGGCGATACCGCCATGGGCGCCCAGCGCTGGCTGGATCTCGGCGTCGTGCGCTTTCAGCCTTCTGAACTCATGAAGCTCGCCGCCCCGCTGACCGTGGCGGCCTATTTCCGCGATCGCAGCCTGCCGCCGACCCTGCGCGACGTGGCGATCGCCGCCGCGTTGATCGCCGTACCCGTGGTGCTGGTGGCCGACCAGCCCGATCTGGGCACGGCGCTGCTGATCGCCGCGGCCGGCGGATTCGCGTTGTATTTCGCCGGCCTGCGCTGGCGCGTGATTCTCGTGCTCGTGCTCATGGCAGCCGCGGCGGCACCGCTGCTGTGGTTCAACATGCACGATTACCAGCAGGAACGGGTGCTGACGTTTCTCAACCCGGCCCGCGATCCGACCGGTGCGGGCTACCATATTTCGCAGTCCAAGATTGCCATCGGCTCGGGTGGCCTGTTCGGCAAGGGTTGGCTCAACGGCAGCCAGGCCCATCTGAACTTCCTGCCGGAGTCGGATACCGACTTCGTGTTCGCGGTCTACGCCGAGGAAACCGGTTTGCTCGGTGTGGCGGCTCTGCTTGCGATCTACTGCTTCATCGTTGCACGCGGTCTGTATATCGCCATGAAGAGTCAGGATACCTTTCAACGACTGGCCGCCGGTTCGCTGAGTCTGACGTTCTTCATCTATGTCTTCGTCAATATCGGCATGGTGGCCGGACTGCTGCCGGTGGTCGGGGTGCCGTTACCGCTGATCAGCTACGGCGGCACATCCATGGTGATCCTGCTGGCTTCGTTCGGCATTCTCATGTCCATCCATACGCACAGGAAGTTGCTCGCCACATGACTCGTCCATTATTCCGACTCGTGCTGAGCGCCGCGCTCGGCCTGACCTGCACGACCGTCCTGGCGGCCAGCGCGACCGGCAATTACGCCGAACGCCCGGAGGGCAAGGCACTGCTCGAACGCCTGCAGCGCGTTGACCACGTGGATATGGACGCTGCACGCGCCCTGCTCGCCGACGCCAAGTACCAGCCCAAGATCGTGGCGACCATGCGCAAGCCGGCCGAGCGCACGCTCACCTGGGCGGATTACCGGCCGATCTTCCTGCAGCCCGAACGGGCCGACAAGGGAGCGGCTTATATCGCCGAACATCAGGCGATATTCGACGCGGCCGAGGCCGAATATGGGGTCCCGGCCAACGTCATTGCCGCGATCATCGGCGTGGAGACCAAATACGGTGCGTTCATCGGCCGCGACCGGGTGCTCGATGCGCTGGCCACGCTGGGCTTCGATTATCCGGAACGGTCGAGTTATTTCATCAAGGAACTCGAGAACTTCATCGTCCTGTGCGTGGAAGAGGATCTCGACTGCGATAGCGAAATCGGCTCCTATGCGGGGGCCATGGGCCTGCCGCAGTTCATGCCGTCGAGCTATCGTGCCTATGCCGTCGATGGCAACGACAACGGCAAGCGCGACCTCTGGGGCGAGCCGGCCGATATCATCTATTCGGTGGCGAACTATCTGGCCGAGCACGGCTGGCAGCGCGACGGCGAGGTAGCCTTGCCGGCCTGGCTGGCGCAACCCAACGACATCGATGCGATCGAGCGCAGCAAGCGAAAGAGCGCCTATCGCTGGAGCGCACTCAGAAAGCTCGGCGTGCGCGTGGACCGCGAGCCGCCCGGCGATGCCGACGTGGGCCTGCTCGAATTCCAGGGCGCCGACGGCACCGAATACTGGGTGGCACTGAACAATTTCTTCGTGATCACCACTTATAACCACAGTCCGCTGTACGCGATGGCCGTCTATCAACTCGGACAGGAGATCGCCGCACGCCAGCAGACGTCGAGTGCTTCGTGAGACGCGTCTACGCGATCGCCGCCGTATCGCTTCTGGTTGGCTTGCTGGCCGGCTGCGCCGGCACGCCGTCAGGCGGCGGCGGTGGCTCGGCGCGCACGGGCGGCGGCTATTACCAGAACGACGGGCCGCCGGACGACGAGAACATCGACATCAGCGCCATTCCCGACGCGGTGCCTCGTGACGAACCCATGTCTCGTTATGGCAATCCGAGCAGCTACGAGGCACTCGGCAAGACCTACTACGTGATGCCGAGTGCGGCCGGCTTCACCCAGACGGGTATGGCCAGCTGGTACGGGCGTCAGTTCCATGGCCGCCGCACATCCAGCGGCGAGCCCTACAACATGTTCAAGATGACCGCGGCGCACAAGCGGTTGCCGATTCCCAGCTATGTCCGAGTGACGAATCTGGACACCGGCAAACACGTGATCGTACGAGTCAACGATCGAGGGCCGTTCCATGACGGACGCATCATCGATCTGTCGTATGTCGCCGCGCGCCGGCTGGGCGTGGTCGCCGCCGGCAGCGTGCCTGTACGTATCGAGACCGTCACGCCTGCGTCGTTGCGCGCCGAGCGCAGCCGTCGCAACGTCGAGGCGGTCCGCGGTGGCCGCACGCCTGCGCCGTCGAACACCGCCGCGTCGGATGCGACGGCAGGCGGCGCGCAACCCGCGGCGCGTCCGGTACCGGTGGCCAACCGGGGCAATGCGGCCGTACCGGGCGGTGGCCTGTTCCTTCAGAGTGGCGCCTTCGGCAGCGTCACCAACGCCCGCAGCATGCAGTCGCGCCTGGCCGGCGCCGGCTTCGAACACGTGCGTATCGTGAGCCCGGACAGCACCACCCCGCTCTATCGGGTGCGCGTGGGGCCGTTCGAAAGCGCCCGCGCCCGCGCCCTGACGCGGCAGAGGCTCGTAGAGCGCGGCTTTGCAGCGCGTGATGTCGAGCGTTAGCCGCCAGCATAACGAGACGCTAAACTGCCGCTCGTCCGCCGAAATGGTCCTTATGTCCAGTCCATGTCAAGTCCAAGAGCCCATGTCGATGAACCACGCTAACCGACTGTTCTGCTTCCTATTCGCTCTGCTCGCATGCGCCAGCGCGCTGGCCAAGCCGCTGCCGATTCCCGAGCCGCCGAGTCTGGATGCGCGCAGCTATATCCTGATCGACTTCGATTCAGGACAGGTGCTGGCGGGCAAAGATCCCGACAAGCGAATCGAACCGGCGAGCATCACCAAGCTGATGACCACCTTCATCGTCTTCGACGAGATCAAGAAGGGGAACCTGTCGCTGGACGACAAGGTCACGGTCAGCGAAAAAGCCTGGCGCATGGGCGGCTCCAAGATGTTCATCGAGGTCGGCAGCCAGGTGACCGTCGACCAGCTTCTGCACGGCATGATCACGGCATCGGGCAACGATGCCACCGTGGCGCTGGCCGAATATGTCGGCGGTACCGAGTCCACATTTGCCGACTACATGAACCAGTACGCCAAGGAACTGGGGTTGACCAACAGCCACTTCATGGACGCCAGCGGCTGGCCGCATGAGAACCACTACATGTCGGCGCACGATATTGCACGGCTGCTCTCGGCGCTGATCCGCGACTATCCGGACCTCTACGAAAAATACTTCCACGAGAAGAAGTTCACCTACAACGGGATCGAGCAGTACAACCGCAATTCGCTGCTGTGGTCGGATGACAGCGTCGACGGCGGCAAGACCGGTCATACCGAGTCGGCCGGCTACTGTCTGTCGGCCTCGGCCAAGCGCGAGGGTATGCGGGTGGTCGCCGTGGTCACCGGCACCAACTCGAACAACGCGCGCAAGTCGCAGACGGCCGCCCTGCTGAACTACGGCTTCCGTTTCTATGAAAACGGCCACCTGTTCGATGCCGGCAAGCAGATCGCCGAAATACGCGTCTGGAAAGGCGACCAGACCATGCTGCCGGTGGTCGCCGACGGCGCGGTCAACGTGGCATATCCGCGCGGACAGCGTGACGCGCTGACCACCAGCGCTGAATTGCCGTCGCACCTGTCGGCGCCGGTCAACAAAGGCGACCGCCTGGGCACGCTCAACGTCAAGTACGACGACCAGATTCTGGCCGAGGTACCGCTCTATGCGGGCGCCAACATCGCCGAGGGCGGCATCTTCCGCCAGCTGACCGACGAAGTGATGATGATGTTCGAATGACCCTGTCCGACGGCGGCCAGGCCGGCCGCCGTCTTGACCGGACGTTCCCGATACCGCGGATACGCTCATGAACACCGCCTATGTGAACGGCGAGTATGTCGCGCTCGACCAAGCCCGTGTGTCGATACTCGACCGCGGATTCCTGTTCGCCGATAGCGTCTATGAGGTCGTGCCGGTCTATGCCGGGCGCGGCTTCGGGCTACGAGCGCATTTAGAGCGTCTGGATCGCAGCCTGGCCGCCCTGCGCATCCGCAACCCGCACGATATTCAGAGCTGGGCGGCGCTGCTCGAATCGCTGATCGAGCGCAACGGCGGCGGCGACGTGTCAGTCTATGTCCAGGTCACCCGCGGGGCGGCCGCACGGCGTGATCATCGCCTGCCCACGGATATCGAGCCCACCGTGGTCGCGTTCTGTCAGTCACGCACCGCGCCCGAGGCGGCCGTCATCGAACAGGGTATCGCCGCCATCACGCTGGCCGATACGCGCTGGCGCTACTGTTCGGTCAAATCGACGGCCCTGCTCGCGAACGTGATGGCCGCCGACGAGGCGCGCGCCGCGGGCGCGACCGAGGCTATTCTCGTGCGCGACGGGGCCGTCATGGAAGGTACGTCGTCGAACGTGTTCGCCGTGGTCGAGGGACGATTGCTGACGCCGGCGCTGCGGGAGACCATCCTGGCCGGTATCACCCGGGCAATCGTGCTCGAGATCGCCGCCCGCGATGGTGTCGATCATGCCGAAGTCCAGACGCTCAGCCCGGACGCGCTGGCCGCGGCCAGCGAAATCTGGATCACCTCCTCGACGCGCGAGATATTCGCCGTCACCCAACTCGACGGCGCACCGGTCGGCACGGGTCGCCCGGGCCCGCTGTGGACGCGCATGCGGGTTGCCCTGCAAGCTATGACCCATGACTGATTCCACACCCGACAACGAACGCGAGACGCTGCTCGAGTTTCCCTGCGAGTTTCCGATCAAGGCCTTCGGCAAGAAGGACGGTGACTTCGCCAAGCGTGTATTCGAGATCATCAAAGTTCATGCGCCCGAGCTCACACGCGAGGATCTGAGCGCGCGCGAAAGCAGCGGCGGCAAATATGTCGCGGTCACTGCACAGATCACGGCCCATAGCCAGAGCCAGCTCGATGCCATTTATTCCGACCTGACCGACAGCGGCGCAGTGCTGATGTCGCTATGATCGACCCGGCGCTGGAGATTCACCGCTTCGGCTGGCAACCGCAGGCCTATCGGCCGGTCTGGCAGGCGATGCAGGCGTTCACCGACGAGCGCGACGAATCCACTCCGGACACGTTGTGGCTGCTCAATCACGCGCCGGTGTTCACCCAGGGCAAGAACGGGCGCCCCGAGCACCTGCTCGCGCCCGGCGATATCGAGGTGGTTCCCATCGACCGCGGCGGTCAGGTGACCTACCACGGCCCTGGCCAGATCATGGCCTATGTCATGGTCGATCTGCGGCGGCTGGGTATCGGCATACGCAGCCTGGTGAGCGCGCTGGAGAACGCCATGATCGCAACGCTGGCCGGCTACGATATCCACGCGTTCGCCAAAATCGACGCCCCGGGTGTGTATGTCGGTCAAGACAAGATCGGCTCGATCGGGCTGCGCGTACGCCGCGGCGCCAGCTATCACGGCCTGGCGCTCAACGTCGATATGGACCTGGAACCCTTCTCGCGTATCGACCCCTGCGGGTATCACGGACTGCGCATGACTCAGGTCGCCGACCTGGGCGGGCCGACCGCCCTGGATCGCGTGGCCGATGACCTGTCGATACAGCTGGCGCGCAGCCTGAATATACCCGCCCGATCGGCCAGCAGCGCGGTTGTGATCTGATAGGCTTGCGCGCAAGTTCATCGCGCCATACCCATGACTGACGACAGCTCACACAACGACCGCGCGGCGCACACCGCCGACAATCTCGTGGAAGTGCGCGATGTGCATTTCTCGCTGGGCAAGCGCGTGATCTACAAGGCCGTCGACATGGATATCGCGCGGGGCCGCGTCACGGCGATCATGGGCCCCAGCGGCACCGGCAAGACCACCCTGCTGAGACTGATCAGCGGTCAGTGGCGGCCCGATTCAGGCACCGTGCATTTTGACGGCCAACATGTGGCCAAGCTGTCCCAGAGCGAACTCTTCGAGCAGCGCAAGCGTATGGGCATGCTGTTCCAGTCGGGCGCACTGCTGACCGATCTGTCGGTGTTCGACAACGTCGCCTTTCCGCTGCGAGAGCACACCAGGCTGCCCGAGCGGCTGATACGCGACATCGTGCTGATGAAGCTCGAGGCGGTGGGCCTGCGCGGTGCGCGCCGCCTGTATCCGGCGCAGCTGTCGGGCGGCATGGCGCGCCGCGTCGCACTGGCCCGGGCGATTGCGCTCGACCCGGAAATGATCATGTACGACGAACCCTTCGCCGGCCAGGATCCGATCTCCATGGGTGTGCTCCTGCGCCTGATCCGTCGGCTCAACGATGTGCTGGGCCTGACCGCGATCGTGGTCAGTCACGACGTCAAGGAAACCCTGGGCATTGCCGATTACGTGTATGTCGTCTCCGATGGCGAAGTGATCGACCATGGCACGCCGACACAGATTCGTGAATCCGACTCGCCCTGGGTGCAGCAATTCATCCATGCCGAGGCAGACGGCCCGGTGCCGTTTCACTACAGTGGCCGGCCCTACGCAGAGGACCTGCTCGAGGACGGCTCGCGATGAACGCAGCGCAACGGACTTTCTTGACCGCCACGAACTGGATCGCCGAGCTCGGACGCAGCTTCATCTTTCTGCTGCGTATTCTGCGCAGTCTGCCGTCGCTTGTGACCAAACCGCGGCTTCTCATCGAACAGATCTACTCGGTCGGCGTGTTGTCGCTGGTAATCGTGGTGGTGGCCGGACTGTTCGTGGGCATGGTCCTGGCACTGTCGGGCTATCGCCTGCTGGTGGGCTTCGGCGCCGAGGAGGCGCTGGGCACCTCCGTTGCTCTGGTCGTGGTTCGCGAGCTCGGCCCGGTGGTCACCGGCCTGTTGTTCGCCGGACGCGCCGGCAGTGCGCTGGCCGCGGAGATCGGGCTGATGAAAGCCACCGATCAGCTCTCGGGCATGGAGATGATGGCCGTCGATCCGGTCCGGCGTATCGTCGCACCGCGCTTCGCGGCCGGGGTGATCGCCCTGCCGCTGCTGACCTCGATCTTCTGTGTCATGGCGATCGGCGCCGGCGGCGGCTATTTCGTCGGCGTGGACATGCTCGGCGTGGATGCCGGTTCATACTGGTCGGGCATCCAGGCCAACGTGGACTTCGGCCGCGACATCATCAACATCTTTCTCAAGAGCGGCGTGTTCGGCGCCATCATCACATGGGTTGCCGTCTACCAGGGCTACCACGCACCGCCGACGTCCGAAGGCGTGTCGCGGGCGACCACCAACACGGTCGTGATCGCGTCGCTGGCCATTCTCGGCGCCAATCTCATGCTCACCGCTGTGCTGTTCAGCGGCGGCTAGGCAACTAGGGTATTCGAGCTTATGCAATCTAGAGCGGTAGAACTGCTGGTCGGTTTCTTTGTCTGTCTCGGCATCGCCGCGATTTTCATTCTGACCATGCGGGTAAGCAATCTGGCCGACACCAGCGGTATCTCGGGCTATACCGTGGCCGCCGACTTCAACGATATCGGCGGGCTGAAGGTCGGCTCCCCCGTCAACATGGCCGGCGTGCGCATCGGCCGGGTGACCGACATCACCCTCGACCAGCAGACGTTTCAGGCCGTGGCCAAGCTGAGCATCAGCGACCAGTACAAGATTCCTAAGGACTCGGACGCGTCGATCCTGACCTCCGGCCTGCTCGGCGAGCAGTATGTCGGTATCGGCCCGGGCGGCTCCATGGACAACATGAAAGACGGCGACAAGTTCATCATCACGCAGAGTGCGGTGGTGCTCGAAAACCTGATCGGCCAGTTCATGACCACCATGGGCAGCGATAGCGGCGGCGGGGGCGGAAGCGGTGGCCAGAACAACGGTGGCCAGGCCCCGGCCGGCAACAACTTCTAGTCGCCGGTTGGCCCCCGCACCGGCTTCACCCAGGCCGAGTTAAGGGCCGATTCATGGATCTGTCTCGATACTCGATGGCAACCTCACCGGACCAAAACATGGACCACACTATGTCGCGCTGGAAATCCTCGATTACCCGCCTGCTTGCGATCGCCCTGCTCGTGCCCGGCCTCGCGCTGGCGGCTCCGACGCCGCCCGATCAGTTGGCCAAACAGACCGTGCAGGATGTGCTGTCGCGCATGGACGGCCATCGGGCGGAATTGCGCAACAATCCTCAGCAGCTGTATGCGCTGATCAACGAAGAGCTGCTGCCGCTGGTCGATCTGCCGTACATGTCGCAGCTCGTCCTCGGCCGGGCCTGGCGTACCGCCACGCCGGATCAGCGCCAGCGCTTCCAGACAGCGTTCAAGAACATGCTGATCCGCACGTACGGCAACGGACTGCTGGCCTTCGACGACGATACCGATATCGAGTATCAGCCGGTGCGGGCCGCCGACGATGCCAAGGACGTGACCTTCCGCGCGATCGTCACCACCGACGACGGCACCAAGACGCCGGTGACCTTCCAGATGCACATCGTCAACGACGAATGGAAGATCTACGACGGCAGTGTCGGCAACCTGTCGTTCGTGACCAACTATCGCGGTCAGTTCAACTCGCAGATTCGCAACGGCGGGCTGGAGCAGCTGATCGAACGGATGGAATCGCGTTATAACGGCGGCAGCGGCAGCTGATCCGTGGACACGCCTGAAGAGATCGACGCCAATCGCGAACTGGTGCATCTGACCGGCGAACTCGACGCCGAGACCGTGCCACGCCGGCTGCGCGAGTCCGAAGACTGGTTCGAGCGCGGCGAGGAAACGATCATCGATCTATCGGGCGTGACTCGGGCCGACAGTGCAGGGGTGGCGCTCCTGCTCGAATGGGTGCGCGATGCGCATGCCAATCAAGCGTCGCTCAGCTTCGTCAACGCCCCGGCGCAGATGCGGGCAATCATCGACTTCTGTGCGCTCAACGACGTCATTCGCCTTAGACGACAGCGGTTGTAGAACCACGCCCGCCTGCAACCGGCTCCGCGATGGCCGGCCTCGATGAGGCCGGCCTTTTTCATACAGCGGAATCTGCGGCGATAGCGTGCGGCTCAGCCGCGCGGCACCTCGAGCGCATCGATCGCCGCGATCTCTTCGAGCGCCTCGGGATTGGCGATTGCTTGGGTATTGTCAACACGCATACCGCGCAGCAACTTGGCCACCGCCACCTCGACCTTCTTGCCGCTGCGTGTGTACGGCAGCGCCGAGACGGGCGCGATCACTGCTGGCACATGCCGGGGGCTGGCCTGTTCACGCAGGCGTCGACGGATCGCATCGGCCAGGGTCTGATCGAACTCGTGGCCTTCGTTGACCACGACCAGCATGACGATCCGGTTGTCTTCGCCGTATGGCTGTGCCACGACCAGGGTATCGGCGATCGCGTCCATGGTCTCGACCTGACGATAGATCTCTGCCGTACCGATCCGGATTCCCCCGACATTGAGCGTGGCATCGCTGCGCCCGTAGATGATCGCCCCGCCCTGCGGTGTGAACAGCACGTAATCACCGTGCGACCAGACGCCCTCGAACGTTTCGAAATAGGCCGCCCGATAACGGCTGCCATCGCTGTCGTTCCAGAATTTAACCGGCATGGACGGCAGCGGCTGGGTACAGACCAGTTCTCCGCATTCGTCGATGACGGACCGGCCGGATTCGTCGAACGCCTCGGCGGCCACACCCAGCATGCGGCACTGAATCTCGCCGCGGCGCACCGCCAGCATCGGGTTGCCACCGATGAAACAGGACACGATATCCGTGCCACCGGCGATCGAGGCCAGCAACACGTCCGTCTTCACACGTTCGTAGACCCAGTCGAAATCGGCGTCCAGCAGCGGAGAGCCAGTCGAGAAGATCACCCGAAGCGTGCCGAGATCGTGGTTCTCCGATGGCGTTATATCGGCGTTGCGGCAACCGGCGATCCATTTGGCGCTGGTGCCGAAATGGGTGATCCGCTCGCGCTCGACCACGCCCCAGAGCATGTCCATATCCGGGTAGCCGGGATTGCCGTCGTAGAGCACGAGCGTGGCGCCGGTCAGCAATCCCGACACATGCCAGTTCCACATCATCCAGCCGCAGGTAGTGAAATAGAAGAACACGTCCTCGCGATGGATATCGCCATGCAGGATCAATTCCTTGGCATGCTGGAGCAGCGCACCGCCCGCGCCGTGGACAATACACTTGGGCACGCCCGTAGTGCCCGAGGAAAACAGGATATAAACCGGGTGATCGAATGTCTGCGGCGAGAACGACGGCGCGGCGCCGGCATGCTCGGCCAGGGCATCGGCCCAGGCGGTCACGCGGCTATCGGTCGAGACCGTACGGCCCTGGTTGGGCGTGACCAGCACGTGGCGGATCGACGGAATGGCCTCGCACAAATCTGCGATGCGCCCGGTTCGATCGAAATCCTTGCCCCCATAGCGATAGCCATCGACAGTGATCAGCACAGTCGGCTCGATCTGGGCGAACCGATCGACCAGCCCTGCGACCCCGAAATCCGGCGACGCCGAAGACCAGATTGCACCGAGACTGGCACAGGCCAGCAGCGCCACGATGGGCTCGTGGGTATGCGCCACCACACCGGCTACACGGTCGCCGGCGCGCACTCCCCGGGCGACGAGCCAAGCTTCCAGCGCACCAACCTCGGCCATCAGTTCGCCGTAGGTCAGCCGAACATCGTCACGCGATTCCGACAGGCCCACGATCGCCGTCTTGTCGGCATCGCCATGAATCGCTTCCCTCAGCAGATTCTCCGCGAAGTTCAGGCGTGCCCCGGTAAACCAGCGCGCACCGGGCATTTGTCTCGAATCCAGCACGGTGTCGCCGCGGTTGGCCGCGATCACACCGGTGTAGTCCCAGATACTGGCCCAGAACGCCTCGAGCGCGTCGATCGACCAGGCGTGCAAAGCGTCGTAGTCCGCAAGTTCGACGATATCCCGCTCGGCCAGCCACCGCATGTAGTCGTACAGCCGACTCGCCTGCACGCGCTCGGCGCTGGGCTGGTAAACGATGGGGTTGGCTTGGCTCATGCGGATCGGTCCTTGTGTCATGGCATGGGTCAGGCGTTCAGGTTACACCGACAAAGCGATTGCGCATGGTGTGCCGGGTCGCGTCCTTGATGCCCAGTGCGTCTTCGCCGATCAGTACGCGCTGAACGTTCTCCGAGCCCTCGCCGACGGTGAGCATGTCGATATACGCCTGCAGGCGCTGGACCGGGTATTCCGCGGTCAGTGCGTTGCCGCCGAACACCTCACGTGCCACGTCCACCGCCAGGCGTGCGGCCTGGGTGGCGAAATACTTTCCGCGTGAGGCGATACGCGTGGATGTGCGAGCCTGGTCCATGGTCCAGCCGATCCGGCGTGCCATCAGACGCGCGGCCTCGACGTGCACGGTGGCATCGGCGATACGCTGCTGTACGAGCTGGTGGCGTGCAATCGGCCCGCCGCCGACCACGCGCTCGTTGGCATAGGCGATACTGGCATCCAAGGCGGCCTGGGCTAGCCCGGTCAGCCGCGCCGACACCGTCAGACGCCCGAATTCCAGCGCGTTCATGGCGATACCGAACCCCTTGCCCTCTTCGCCGAGCCGGTTGGCCACCGGCACCTTGAAGTCGTCCAGGAACACCGTGCAGGAGCGCAGACTTTTGGACAGCCCCGGCATGTCGATCGGCTGCGCGCTATAGCCTTCGAACTTCTTCGGCTCGACAATGAAGGCGGTGATGCCGCGGTGCGCGGGTTCGGCCCTGGGATCGGTCTTGGCGAACAACACGCCCACGTCGGCAGCGTGCGAGAAGGTAATCCACATCTTGGAGCCGTTGAGCAGATAATAATCGCCCTCTCGTCGTGCGGTGGTACGCATCGCACCCGCCGGATCCGAGCCGCCGCCGGCCTCGGACAACGCGAACATGCCGATCGAGCGCCCGGCGATCAAATCGGGCACGAAGCGCTCGATCTGCTCTTGGCTGCCCCAGTTGTAGATTGTGTACGGACAGGTCGCACACTGCATGTTCATCGCATAACCGTAGGCCGGGGCGATACGCGAGATCTCCTCGGCGATGATTGACACGGCAAGAAAGCCGGCCTCGCTGCCACCGAGCGATTCGGGAAACGGCGCGCCGAAAAAGCCCGCTTCACCCATCTCGCGGATCAGGTCATAGGCGAATTCGCCGTTTCGTTCATAGACCTCGGCGTCCTCGGTCAGGCGACGCTGGGCGAAATCCGCCACGGCATCGCCGAGCGCGACCAGTTCTTCAGGCAGGTCGAAATCCATATCGGTCTCCTCAGTGACTCATCAGATTGGGAAGCAGCAGCGAAATCTGCGGAAACGCCAGTAACAGGGCCAGCACGGCAGCCTCGACCAGCAGAAACGGCGCGACGCCGCGGAAACAATCGGCCAGCGGTACGCGGGTCACCCCGGAGGTAACGAACACGTTCAGACCCAGTGGGGGCGTGACCAGGCCGATCTCCACGGTCTTGGTGATGATGATTCCGTACCAGATGCCGTCGAAACCGAGCTGGGTGATCAGCGCATGCGTGACCGGTACGGTCAGTACGAGGATCGCGATCTGATCCATGAACATGCCGAGCACGAGATAGACGAGCACCAGCAGACCCATCACCATCCAAGGCGACAGTCCGGCATGCTGGATCGCATCGAACAGCGACTGGGTAGCCTGGGTCAGGGTCAGGAAATAGCCGAACATCATCGCGCCGATGACGATGGTCACGATCATGACCGTGGTGCCGAGCGTGTCCTCGAGTGCGGCCACGAAGCGGGCGCGATCCATGCGCCGCATGATCAGCGTGATGACCAGTGCGGCCGCCGCGCCGACCGCGCCGATCTCGGTCGGTGTGGCCGCGCCGCCGTACAGCCCGCCGACGATGAGCAGCATCAGCAGCATTACGGGCCAGACCGGCCCGAGCGCACGGGTGGCCGCGCCCAGATCGAACGACGGCTGTGCGGGCATCTTGTCCGGATGCCGCCAGCCGATCCACATGATGGTTGCGATATAGCCGGCGGCCGTGAGTACGCCCGGCAACAGACCGGCAATCAGCAGCTTGCCCACCGACAGCTCGGTGAGAATGCCGTAAATGATGAGCACGATGCTCGGCGGAATCATGATCGCGAGCGTGCCGGAGATGGCGATGATGCCCACCGACAGCCGCCGGTCGTAGCCGACCTCGCGCATGGACGGATAGGCAGCTGCCGACATCGTCGCCGAGCTGGCCGTGCTCGAACCGATAATCGCTGCCATGAAGGCACTGGCCATCACGCAGGCCACACCCAAGCCGCCGCGCAGTCGTCCAAGCCACAGATCACTGGCACGGATGATGTCGCGCGCCATGCCCGACTGGGCCATGAACTGCGCCAGCAATACATACATCGGAATGGTCAGAAACACGTAGGAAGCCGATACGCTGTGGTAGACGTCGGCCAGATAACTGGCCACGAACGACTCTCCGCCAACCAGGTACAACCCGACGGTCGCCGCGATCATCATCGCGAACGCGATCGGCATCTCCATGAGCAGCAGGACGACGAGCACGCCCACGCCGGCCGCCACGATCACGATCGGCCTCCGTGTTCGGCGATATCGCGTGCGTCCTCGACCCGTTCGTCGTGCCCGTCGACTCTACGATCGAGGTTGAGCAGTCGCCGCAGCGCATCGACCACAAGGCGCAGCGAAAGCATGCCGCAACCGACCGGCACCCAGATCGTCGACAGCCACACGGGCCAGTCGATGACGCCGAACATGGCGTCTCCGCCCAGATACTTGTCCAGGGTTCGCACGCCCGAGAACCACGCGATCGCAGCGAGCACGAGTGCGGCCGCGATCGCGTTGAATGCATGCAGCAGGTTATGTCCACGCACGCCCAGCCAGCGGCCGATGACCGACAGCCGAATGAAAGAGCCCCGGCGCTCGCACCAGGGCAAGGCCAGCGTTGCCACCATCACCATCAGATAGTTGGTGGTCAATTCGAACTGAAACGTCAACGGGGCGTTGAACAGATAACGGGCGACGACGTCGACGCTGACCAGCACCATCATCGCAACCAGCGCGACGCCCGCCAGCCAGAACAGCGCCACATCGACGCCGTGGTGAATTCGTTCAAGCATGAGTATTCCACCGTTGAAAAACAGGCCTCGACGCTGTGCTAGTCGGCGGCGCGAACGTGCTCGAGCTCGGATTCATAGGCATCGATGACCGCCTGCCCGTCGAGCCCACGGTCGGCCATGCGTTTGACCCAGGCCTGCTGGGCCTCGGCATACTTGGGCTCGAGCGCCTGCTGCATGGCCTCGGGTATTTCGTAGATCGCCATGCCCTGATCGCGGAACTCGGCCAGATCGGTCTGGACTTCGTTTTCGACCACGTCGGCCAGATGGGCAACCGTCTCGTCGCCGGCCTGATCCACGGCTTTCTTCTCGTCGGCGCTTAGCCCGTCGTAGACTTTCTTGTCCATGACCACCGTGATGCCGAAGCTGCCGAAACGGCCGTTGGTGCTCAGGCTCTTGGTCACTTCGTTGACCTTGTACGGCGCGATACTGGTCACCGGCAGCACGGTGCCATCAAGCGTGCCGCGCTGAATGGCCAGATAGGCGTCCGGCGCGGCCATCGACACCGGATTGGCGCCCACGGCCTGTACCACCAAATTGAGGCTGCCCGTCGAACGCAGCTTGAGCCCTTTCAGATCGGCCAGCGAAGCCACCGGTCCTCGCTTGAGAACCAGCTGGTACGGCGGCAGCATCACTGCATAGACCGGCACCACGCCGTTGTCGAGAAACTCCTGGCGCAGCGGCGTATCGCTCTTGAGCAACTGCCAGTAGGCCCGACTGGCCTCGACCGTGTCGCGAACCTCGCCCGGCAGCATCAGCGCACCGTTGAGCGGCAGTTCATCACTGACATAGCCGGTGCCGACATAGCCCGCCTGGATCACGCCGTCTTCGATCTTCTGCAGGATCTCGCCGGCTTTGGCGAGCTGCTCGGCAGGGAAGTGCCGGAAGCTCAGGTCGCCGTCGGTCAGGGTTTCCACCCGATCCATCCACCAGACCGTGCCGTCGGTGGACAGCGTATGCGACAGCGGGAACGAGTCGGCGAACATCAGCGTGCGCGCCTGCGCCGGCAGGCAGGCCAGGCCGACCAGCAGACACAGCGTCGCCGCCGCCAGGTTCTTGCAAAGAGAATATTTCAACATGGGATCTCCTCCGTTGATGGAATGAACCGGTGGCCGACCTTCTGGGTGTCGGTCCTCCCGTTCGGAACAGCTTTCTGGCAAATCAGTCGTTACGCTCGAGGGCAGCCTCGATGCGTTGGCGTGCTTGCATGAGCATCGGGATATAGGTCTTTTCGAAATCGCGCATCGGTACCGCCTGCGCCAGGCCGATGACGTTGAACGAGCACATCACGCGCCCCTGGTGAAGCACCGGCACCGCAGCCGCACGAATGGTAGCCACCGATTCACGCTCGTTGATCGCATAGCCGCGCGCCCGGGTTTGCTCGAGCAGTGCATCGAGCGCCGGCCGGTCTGTTGCTGCACGGTCATCGGCATCGTCGCTTGCGATCAAAGTTTCGATGATGGCGTTGCGCTGCTCGGCATCGCAGAACGCCAGATACACGCGACCGATCGCGGTCAGCATCACCGACACACGCGTTCCGATCTTGCGGTTGACCGAGAAGCTGCCCGGCCGACGGTTCGTATCGGCGATGACCATCTTGCCGGCCTGGTAGAACGCCAGGTCCGACGGCCAGCCAGTGGCATCCCTAAGTTCCTGGAGAATCGGCGCGGCAGCCGCCAGCAATGCTTCATCGGCCTGATAGTTGTTCGACAGCGACAAGGTGCGTGCCGTGACCAGATATTCGCGGCTGTCGGCGGTGACCGTTACATAGCCGCCGTGGCGCAGCGTATCCAGTACGCGTAGCGCCGAGGCCTTGGGCAGACCGGTCTCGGCCTGGATATCGGTCAGACGCGCCGGGCCCAGACGGTTGACCGCCTCGAGGACCTTGAGTCCTCGCATTAAAGCCGTGATCGGCGCATAGGCCATAAAAGTTTCACTGGATGAACCAACGTTTCAAAAATTATTGCAGCTTGGTGGCACCCATGCAAGACTTGGCATCAATAAAGCCGCTGGCCGGCCCGCCGCCCCTCGGCGCCGGCAGGCAACCCATAGGCAAGGAGTCCGGATGTTCGAATTGTTGAAAGGCATCACCGTGCTCGACCTGAGTACGGTCGTGTTCGGGCCGTTCGCCTCCCAGATGCTGGCCGACTTCGGCGCCGATGTGATCAAGATCGAGTCGCCCGACGGCGATATCTTCCGGGCCGCCGCACCGGCACGCAGTCCCGGCATGGGCGCGGGCTTTGTCAACCTCAACCGTAACAAGCGCTCGATCTCGCTGGACCTGAAGACCGCCGACGGCCGGAACGCACTCGACCGGCTGGTTGCCGATGCCGACGTGTTTCTCCACAACATGCGTCCGGCGGCGATTGCGCGTCTGGGACTGGACTACGCCCGTCTATCGCAGATCAACGAACGGCTAATCTACTGCGCGGCGGTGGGGTTTGGCAGCGACGGCCCCTACGCCGACGACCCGGCCTACGATGATGTGATTCAGTCGATGACCGGATTTGCCTCGATGAATCTCGACCCTGATGCCGAACCGCAGCTGCTGCCCACCATCCTCACCGACAAGGTCGCGGGGTTGTATGCTCTGGCCGGCATACTTGGTGCGCTGATGGGCCGCGAGCGTTGCGGCCACGGCATGGCCGTAGAGGCAGCGATGTTCGAGAGCCTGGCGTCGTTCATGCTCGCCGAGCATCTGTCGGGCCACGTCTTCGACCCGCCCGAGGGCGGTCTGCGCTACGACCGGCTCACGTCGCCGCACCGCCGGCCGCATCGCACCGCCGACGGCTATATCGCCGCACTGCCCTATTCCTCGCGCCACTGGGAGAAATTCCTGCGCCTGATCGGTCGTCATGATCTGGCCGAGGCCGACTGGGTTCGCGATGCCACTCGACGCAGCGAACGCATCGGGGAGCTCTATGCCGTGCTGACCGAGGCCACGCCGGCGCGCACCTCCGCCGAGTGGCTGGCCGAGTTCAAGCGTCTGGATATTCCCTGCGGCCCGGTCAACCGCCTCGAGGACCTGCTCGTCGATCCGCATCTGGCCGCCGTTGGATTCTTCCAGCCGGTCGACCATCCCACCGAGGGTGCGATCACGACCGTACGTCAGCCGCTTCGGTTCATCGACACCCCCACCCAGGCGGACCGACCCGCGCCCCGGCTGGGCATCGACGGACGCCGTGTGCTCAACGAATACGGTATGGATGATGCCGCTATCGACGCCCTGGTCGCTGCCGGCGCACTGATTCTGCCCGGCGAGTCCGAACCCGATCCCAAGAACAACGCCTAGGAGCCCTCATGGCCGGTCTGTATTTCGAACAGTTTCACGAAGGACAACGCTTCGAGCACGAGCTCACCCGCACGGTTACCGAAGCCGACAACATGTGGTTCTGCGGCATGACGATGAACCCGCAGCCGCTGCATATCGATCGCGCCTTCGCCGAACAGACCGACTTCGGACAGCCGCTGGTCAACAGCCTGTTCACGCTCGGCCTGATGATCGGCATTTCGGTACAGGAGACCACGCTGGGCACGACCGTGGGCAACCTCGGCATGACCGATACCCGCTTCCCCGCGCCGCTGTTTCATGGCGACACCGTGCATGTGACCACCGAGGTCGCCAGTCTGCGCGCCAGTCGTTCACGACCCGGGGTCGGTATCGTCGAATTCGTCCACCGCGCGTTCAAGCAGGACGGTACCGAGGTAGCCAGCTGTCGCCGCCAGGCGATGATGCACCGCCAGCCCGAGAACTCCGCATGAGCGCGCGCCAGGCAGGCCCACGCTCCTATCTTTTCGTACCTGGCGATTCAGCGGCCAAGATGGCCAAGGCCGTGGCCGGAACCGCCGATGCGCTGATCCTGGACCTGGAGGATTCCGTGGCCGTTTCGCGCAAGGCCGAGGCGTTGGCGACCACGATCGAGTTTCTCGCCGCCTGCGAGCCCAGCGCCGATCGGCGTGCCCTGTGGGTCCGTGTCAACGCCAGCGAGCCGTCGGCTGCGCTCTCCGAGCTCGCCGCCCTGCCGCTGGCGCGCGTGGCCGGCATTGTCCACCCCAAGCTCGCCGAACATGCCCAGCTCGAACGCATGGGCGCCTGGCTCGATGCGCTGGAAGCCCGCGACGGACTGCACGGACAGCCGATCGGTATCGTCGGCATCATCACGGAAACCGCCAGCGCGGTGGTCGGCGAATGCGGCGCGAGCCTGGCCCGCGGCCACGCGCGATTACGCGGCTATAGCTGGGGCATGGAAGACCTGTCCGCCGTGCTAGGCCGGCCGCCGATCGCAGGCACCACCGGCGCTCAGGCCACCCTCGCCCAGGCCATGCAGCGCCATTGTCTATTGATGGCGGCCGCGGCCGGCGTGGAAGCCATCGACAGCATCAGCGCGGACTTTCGCGATCTCGACGCACTCACCGACCAATGCGACTACGCACGCGAGCTCGGCTACACCTCGAAGATGGCGATCCACCCCGCCCAACTGGCGACCATTCATGCCGCGCTGGCACCGAGTCCCGCCGCGCTCGACTGGGCGCACAGGGTGCAGGCGTTGGTAGACGAAAATCCGGACGCCGCATCGTTTGCGCTCGACGGACGCATGGTCGACCAGCCGCATTTTACCGTTGCCCGCCAGATTCTCGATCGGGAGCGTTGAATCGGCCAGGGCGGCGCCGGCTCGATACCCTGATTTCGATCGCATCGCGATACGGCTCTCAGATCAAATCCCTTCCGCTTTGCCGGTCGGCACCGACATGAAGCTCGACGTCTTCGGACGCTCGCCGGGCGGGTCGCTGGCGTTCTATAGCAGGACCGAAAGCGCCGGCCGCGGCCTGCTCGCTTGCCCGCGCAACGCCATGGGAAAGTCGCCGTTACGATCGGCCGCCGATTTGTGGGGAACCGTCTAACGCGCGGCGCGCCCAGTCATCGGCCTCGAGGCGTTTGCCCAGCGGCACGGCATCGTCCGTGGCGTAGCCCAGACGACGATAGAAGGCGAGCGCGTCGGTATTTTCGCCGCGGATCATCAGATTGATTTTGGGGCAGCCGCGCTCGCGCAGCAGGTGCTCGGCGTGCGCCATGAGCGCACGCCCGATGCCTTCGCGCTGGCATGCGGGTGCAACCGCCAGATAGTTGATCCAGCCGCGATGGCCTTCGTAGCCGATCATGATGCTGGCGACGATTTCGCCGGCCCGTTCGGCCACCCGCAAAAGCTCCGGATCGACCGCCAGTTTGCGCTCGATATCGCGATACGGGTCGTTCCACGGGCGGGTCAGGCCACAGGCCTGCCACAAGGCCACCAGCGCCTCTACGTCATCGGGCGCGAACGCCCGCAGCGTAAACGCCGCCACGCCGAAAGCCGCGACCGCTAGCCGACAAAACGCCGTGCGTTGCCGAACAACCGTGCCCAAGGACTCAACTCGCCCCAGCCTTTTGGCGCCCAGGACAGGTTCACGCTGCGGGTGACACGTTCGGGATGCGGCATGGTGATGAACACCCGGCCATCGGCATTGCACAGCCCGGTCACGCCCTGGGGCGACCCGTTCGGGTTGGCCGGATAGGTGCTCGCCGGCGCGCCGCGACCGTCGACATAGCGCATGCCGACCTGGCCGTTGGCAGCGAGCATGTCCAGATCGTTGGCATCCGCGAATTCAGCCCGGCCTTCGCCATGGGCCACCGCAATCGGCACACGGGTGCCGGCCATGCCCTCGAGCAGCACCGCCTTGGACTCGACGATTTCCACGCCGCTGGTCCGGCCTTCGAACTGGCGCGACGCATTGGCTACGAAGCGCGGCCAGTACTCGGTGCCGGGAATGATTTCGGCCAACGCCGCCAGCATCTGGCAGCCGTTGCACACACCCAGCGTGAACGTCTCGTCGCGTTCGAAGAAGTCGGCAAAAGCCGCGCGTGCACCGGCATTGAACAGGATCGATTTGGCCCAGCCCTGGCCGGCACCGAGCACGTCGCCATAGGAGAAGCCGCCACAGGCCGCCAGCCCCTGCATGTCCGACAGATCGCGACCGGCCGCAATCTCGCTCATATGCACATCGACCGCTTCGAAACCGGCACGCGAGAACGCCCAAGCCATTTCGTTATGGCCGTTGACGCCCTGCTCGCGCAGAATCGCCACGCGCGGGCGTGTGGTATTCACGAACGGCGCCGCCCGGTCTTCGCTCAGATCGAACGACGGCGCCGCCGGCAGACCCGGATCTTCGTCGTCGAGCAGCGCCTCAAACGCCTGATCGGCACTCGCCGGGTCGTCGCGCAGCGCGGCCATGGCATGGCTGGTAGCGGCCCAGGCCCGTTCCAGCGCGGCGCGCGTATTCGTATAGATCGTTTGCCCGGCATGACGCACCACCAGGCCAGGCTCGGCCGTGACCGTGCCGATCGCATGCGCGGTCAGGCCCGCGGCGCGCAGTTCGCCGACCACGACCGAGGCATCGTCCGCGCCGACCTGCAGCACGGCACCCAGTTCTTCGTTGAACAACGCGGCCAGCGCATCGTCGCCGAGGTCGTCGAGCGCGATATCCGCGCCCACACGGCCGGCGAATACCATTTCGGCCACACAGGCCAGCAGGCCGCCATCGCTGCGGTCGTGATAGGCCTTGATCCGGTTCTCACCGGCCAGGCGCTGGACGACGCCGAAGAACTGGCGCAATTGTTTGGGCTGATCCAGATCCGGTGCGACATTACCGAGCGCACCGAATGCCTGGGCGAAGGCCGAGCCGCCGAGGCGGTTCTTGCCGCTGCCCAGATCGGCCAGCACGAGTGCGGTGCGGGCTTCATTCGATGCCACCAGCTGCGGCGTGAGCGTCGCGCGCGCCGCGCTCACCGGCGCGAAGGCGGACACGATCAACGACAACGGCGCGCTCATACGGCGCTCGTTGCCATTGTCGTCGCGCCAGACGCTGCGCATGGACAAGGAATCCTTGCCCACCGGAATCGCAAGACCCAGTTCGCTGCACAGCTGTTCGCCCACCGCCTGTACGGTGTCGTAGAGCCGTGCATCCTCGCCCGGTTCGCCGCAGGCCGCCATCCAGTTGGCAGACAAACGGATATCGGTGAGCTTGTCGATACGGGCGGCCGCGATATTGGTCACGGCTTCCGCCACCGCCATGCGGCCGGAGGCCGGCGCATCGATCAAGGCCAGCGGCGTGCGTTCGCCCATGGCCATCGCTTCACCGGTATCGCCCGTATAAGCGGTCGTGGTCACGGCCACGTCGGCCACCGGCACCTGCCAGGGCCCGACCATCTGATCGCGTGCGGTCATGCCGCCCACGCTGCGATCACCGATGGTGATCAGAAACGATTTGCTGGCCACGCTGGGCACGCGCAGCACGCGTTCGACAGCATCGGCCACGTCGATCGCGCTGTGATCCCAGGCGTCCAGCTCGAGGCGCTGGTGTTCAACATCGCGCTGCATCTGCGGGGTACGCCCGAGCAATACGCCCATGGGCATATCGACCGGATAACGCGCGTCCTCGTTGTCGGCTTCGCCGTCTTCGACGGTGAGCCGCGACTCGGCCGTGGCCGTGCCGACCACGGCATAGGGGCAACGCTCGCGTGCGCACAGCGCTTCGAATGCGTCGAGCTGGTCGGCCCCGATCGCAAGCACATAGCGCTCCTGCGATTCGTTGCACCAGATTTCCATCGGCGACAGGCTCACATCGGCCGCGTCCACGTCGCGCAGGCGAATACGCCCGCCGCGATCGTCGGCATCGATGATTTCGGGCAGCGCGTTCGACAGCCCGCCCGCACCCACGTCATGGATTGAAGCAATCGGATTGTGGGCGCCGAGCGCGATACAGCCTTCCACGACTTCCTGGCAGCGGCGCTCCATTTCCGGATTGGCGCGCTGTACCGAGGCAAAATCCAGCTCGGCCGACGAGGTACCGCTGGCCATCGACGAGGCCGCGCCGCCGCCCAGGCCGATCAACATGGCCGGGCCGCCGAGCACGATCAGCGCGGCATCGACCGGCACCACGTGCTTTTCGACGTCGTCGGGGCGGACGTTGCCCATCCCGCCGGCGATCATGATCGGCTTGTGATAGCCGCGGATGCCGGTGGCGTCGGACTGATACTGGAAACTGCGGAAATAGCCGCCTAGCGCCGGTCGGCCGAATTCGTTGTTGTAGCGCGCCGCCCCGATCGGCGCATCGCGCATGATCTCCAGCGGCGTGGCGATGGCTTGCGGGCGTGCGTCGTCGGTCTCCCAGGGCTGGATATCGCCCGGCAGACGCAGGTCGGACACCGAAAAACCGGTGAGCCCGGCCTTGGGCTTGCCGCCGCGCCCGGTGGCGGCTTCGTCGCGAATCTCGCCGCCGGCGCCCGTGGCCGCACCCGGATTGGGCGCGATCGCGGTCGGGTGGTTATGCGTTTCCACCTTCATGAGCAGATGCACGGGTTCTTCGTGCAGCCGATAGACACGATCGGCGCCGACCAGCTGGCGCGTTGCGTGGTGACCCTCGATCACCGATGCGTTGTCGCGATAGGCCGAAAGCACGCCCTCGGGCGCGGCACGGTGCGAATCGCGGATCATGTCGAACAGCGACTTGGCACGGGTCTCGCCGTCGATCGTGAACGCGGCATTGAAGATCTTGTGCCGGCAGTGCTCGGAGTTGATCTGGCCGAACATCATCAGCTCGACGTCGGTGGGGTCGCGATCGAGCGCGCGATACTGCTCGGCGAGGTATTCGATTTCCTCGTCGGCCAGCGCCAGCCCCCAGTCGCGATTGGCGGCCTGAAGCGCCGCCACGCCCTGCTCGGCCAATGGCACCCGGCGCAGACCGCGCCGAGCCAGCGTATCGAACAGCCGCGGCAGGCGTTCGGCATTGGGCAGCAGCGACTGCGTCATCGGGTCGTGCAGCACACCACTCTGGGCCAGTGCTTCGAAATCCGGCGCGCTGCCGAACGAGAACACCACACCGCGTTCGAGCCGTGCCAGCGCATTGAGGCCGCTGTTATGGGCGATGTCCTCGGCCTTGGTTGACCACGGCGATACCGTGCCCAGCCGCGGGATCGCGATCACGCCTTCGGGCATGTCATCACTGGCGTCGACGCCCAGCAGCGCATGCAGGCGCGCGCGGTCGTCGTCGCTCGGCGTACGGTTGAACGCCGCAACGAACACTTCGCGGGCCACCAGGCTGGCCACGTCGATGCCCGCGCCGGCCAGACCGCCGCGCAGCCGTTCGAGTTCGAATTCCGCCAGCGCCGGCTTGCCGACGATGATGTGTACGGCGGCGATCGCGTGTTCGCCTACCGGTTGACCAGACTGCGCCACGAAAGACCCTCGCTTTGATTGGCCACATGCACCCAGTCGGCCGTGGTCGACAGCGCTTGGGCAAGCGCGGCCTGGGCCAGTTCCGGGCGATTGTTGGATTCACTGATATGCGCCACGACCAGCTGCTGCAGGCCGGTGGCATCGATTTGCGCCAGCAGCTCGGCGGCCTGCTGGTTGCTCAGATGGCCGAGTTTGCCGGCCACCCGTCGCTTGAGCGACGCGGGATACGGACCGCTGGCCAGCATCTGCGGGTCGTGATTGCATTCGAGCACCAGCGCATCGCAGGCGTCGACCATCTCGCGCACATGCGGCGTTGCATAACCGCTGTCCGAGAGAATGCCCAGACGCTTGTCGCCGTTGCCCACCACCAGCTGCGCGGGTTCGCGCGCGTCGTGGGGCACCGGGTACGGAAACAGTTCCAGATCGCCGATCGCGAACGGTTCGTGCGGGGAATACAGTTCGGTCGCAGCCAGCACATCGGTGGCCTTGGCGGCCTGGGTGCCGGGCGTGAGCCACACTGGAATCTCGTGGCGACGTGAAAACCGCGATACGCCGCGCCAGTGGTCGTCGTGTTCGTGGGTGATCACCAGCGCATCGATATCTGCCGGGGTGAGCTCCAGGCGGGCCAGCCGGCGCTCCATCTCGCGCGCGGAAAAGCCGCAGTCGATGAGCAGCCGGGTATTGGCATATTCCACCACCAGCGCATTGCCCTTGCTGCCGCTGCCCAGCAGCGCGAAACGCATGGCACGGGCGGCCTCGCTCATGCGCGACTCACGATACGTCGCACTAGCGGCTGCCCTGGCCGCCGCCCGGCCCGGGGTTGTTGCGGGTATAGACCGGAAACGGGCGCACCTTGCTGTCGCTGTCGGCCGGCGTGATCCGTGCCGTGCCGCGACGCGTGACTTCGTCGATGCGGATCACCGAATGCATGGGGATATAGGAGCGCTCGACGTCGGCGAACTCGTCGGCGAGCTTTTCCTCGGCCGGGTCGATGACCACGGACGAGCGCTCGCCGAAGACCAGCTTCTCGATCTCGATGAAACCGAACAGCGCGCCCTGGGAGACGGAGCGCGCGAATACTTCGTAGACTTCCCCCTGATTGAAGAACGCCACGCGGTAGAGACGCTGCTTTGAGTCTGCTGAAGACATGGCAGGGCCGGTTCAGGGGGTCGAAAAAGATGGCGGAGAGGGTGGGATTCGAACCCACGTGGGGCGTCAGCCCCCAACCGATTTCGAGTCGGTGCCGTTATGACCGCTTCGGTACCTCTCCTTGGAATCGTTCAGCTGCCGGTCGCCTGTCGCAGGCTTTCATGCCTCCGGGCCGACCGCGGCCGATCACGAAGTCGCGTATCTTAAAGTATTACGCCCGCTTTCCCAACATCTGCAGACCATTTTCTTCTACGCGATGCGATTTCCTGTCTCCCTCCGCCTTCCACCGCGAGCTTTCCGGGCCGTCTGCCGGTGCTGAGTGTGCGCCTGGTGATACGGTTTTTGTGCGTGCTCAGCGTCACGGCATTCACGCTGGCGCTGGCCACATGCACCGCCCGGCCCGGCCTGCTCGAACAGGTCAATACGCTTGGAACGCTCCGCGTCGCAACGGTCAACTCGGCAATGACGTATTACCTGGACGCCGACGGCCCCACCGGTTTCGAATACGATCTGGCACGCGCATTCGCCGAACAGCTCGGCGTTCGTCTGGAGATCGAAGTCTTACCGGATCGCCGCGCGGTACTCGATGCGGTGGCCAGTGGGCGCGCGCAGATCGGCGCCGGCATTGCGGTCAGCGATGCACGTCGTGAACGGGTGCGCTTCACCCCGCCCTATGCCGAAAGCAAGCTGGAAGCCGTGTACCGCGTACACCGGGACAAGCCCGAAACGCTGGCCGAGCTGTCCGGTCATCTGACGCTGCCGGCCGATACCGCACTCGCGGCATGGCTGCGCAGCCGACATCCGGATATCGAGTTCACCGTCGATCCGAGCGCCAACACCGAAGAACTGATGGACCGCGTGGCCGACGGCGAACTCGATATCACGATCGCCAACGCCGAGATCGTGGCGATGAATCAGCGCTACTACCCGAATCTGCGCGTGGCCTTCGACCTGCCCGATGTGCGCCAGAGACTGGCCTGGGCATTCCCGCCGGCCCCCACGATCGGAGGCGATCACTTTCTCTACAACAAGGCGATCGCCTTCCTTCACGATGTCCGCGCGGACGGTCGGCTGCGGATCCTGCGCGACCGCTACTTCGGCCATGTCGAGCGCCTGGGTTTCGTCGGCGGCCAGGAGTTCGCCCGACAGGTCGACGACCGACTCGGACGCTGGCGCAAATATTTCAAACGGGCCGCCCGGAAATACGATCTGGACTGGCGCCTGCTGGCCGCTATCGGTTATCAGGAATCACACTGGGACAAGGACGCGGTCAGCCCGACCACCGTGCGCGGCATCATGATGCTGACGCAGGCTGCGGCCAAGGAAGTCGATGTCGATAACCGACGTGATCCCCAGCAGAGCATCGACGGAGGGGCACAGTATTTCGTCCGCATGTTCGATCGATTACCCGACGAGATCCGGCCGCCGGATCGCACCTGGTTCGCACTGGCTGCCTACAACATCGGCTACGGGCACGTGATGGACGCTCGTCGTCTGCTGGAGGCGCGTAACCGAGATCCCAATCTGTGGGTCAACTTGCGCGATGCCCTGCCCTGGCTTACCCAGGAACGCTATATCTCGAACACCCGCTACGGCTATGCGCGCGGCCATGAGGCGGCAACTTATGTGGGCAACATTCGCGCTTATTACGACATCCTCACCTGGATGACGAACAGCCACGCGGCCGAGGAACCACCGGCACTGGAAGACGGCAAGTCACAGACCGCGCCCAAGAGCGAAACCGATATCCAGGACCCGGCCACGATCTCGATCGATTCCCCTGCCTTCTAGCCCAGGCACCAGCCACGCGTCACGATGAGGCCGCAGGTACGGCCGGACCGATGCTGCATGGCCTGGGCTGAATGTGTCGACGTGTGACGCTGCTGCGACTAGAAATCCACCTCGTAGCCAAGCTTGAACGTGCGTCCGCGCCCCTTGAAGTAGTACTCGTCGCTGATACGCGCTGCCTGCGAGTAGTAGGTGAAGTAGTCCTTGTCGAACACGTTATCGATGCCGAGCTGCAGGCTACCGACGGGCAGTGCGTGGCTGATCGAGGCATTCACGAGCGTGAAGCCGTCGAAGTCGAGCTGTTCGTTTTCAACGTCGCGATCGAAGTAGTGGACGGCCTGCACGTAGGACGAAAAGTCCGGATTCCAGGTTGCGCCCCAGGAAGCGGTCAGCGTGTCCGGTGCAATATTGATACCGGTAAGCTTGGTGTCCACCCGGCCGTTGCCGTTGGTGTCCGAGCGGCCTTCTGCCTGGGCATAGGCTAGATCGACGCGATGGCGTTCGCCGATGCGCGCGCGGCCGGTCACTTCGAGCCCATGGATCTCGGTTTTTTCGCGACTGCCCACGAACGAGCCGTTGCGCTCGGTGAGCCGTTCGCCGAGATCGGAATTCGACTCGTAATAGCTCACCTCCAGACCATAACGACCCCAATCGAGACGGGTACCGATTTCGCGGGTGTCGGTGACGATCGGCCGGAGCTCGATCAGATCATCCACGTCCTGACCCGCCGCACTGATACCGCGCAGCGCACGGCCCACGTCTGGCATACCGAAACCCTCGGAATAGCTGGCATACAGCTGCCCCCAGGCGGTCGCCTGATAGGTGATGCCGGCGTTGTAGAGTGTTTCGGAGTACGACGGCTTACCACCACCGACATCGACCGCGTCGTCGGTGACGTTATCTCGGTCGATGGTCGAATAATCGTCGACGTCGAGCCTAGCATGCTCACGACGCAGGCCACCGGTCAGGGTGACATCCTCACCCAGGTGGAGATCGGTCTGCAGAAACCCGGCATAGCTACGAAAGCGCGTTTCGGGCACATAGGTACGCCCAGTGTGTACCAGTACCTGCTGGGTTTCGTCCTGAAGCAGGTCAACGCCGGTCGCGACATCCACGAGACCGTCAAGCATGCCCTGGCGGTTGATCGTGAACTGCGCGCCGACCTTGTCGGATTCGTTGCGCGTCTGATCGAAAGACCGATCTTCGGTCGGCCCGTAGGGAAAGAACGGCGTCGTACCGAACTGGGCCCGGAAGCGCTGGGCATAGATCTGGGCATCGATTTCATTGCCGTGCCAATCGGCATGGTTGTAGGACACACGCGCGGTGGTGACGTCGTTATAACCGGGGTCGCCGAGCGGGTCGCCCTTGCGTGCGCTGGTGGCGACACCCTCGCCTCGATTGCCGACGACCGGCACGTAATCGCCGTTGCCCTCGAGCTTGAAGTGATTGAGCGACATCAGGATTTCCTGATTGTCGTCGATCCAGTAGCCGAGCTTGCCAAACAGATCGTAGCTGGTCGAATCCTGCAGTTCGCCCGGATATGCGACGCCCACGGCTTTGCCGTCGCCGGAATAGAACACACCCCGCTCCTGCCAGCTGGCGGCGGCCAGGTAATCCCATTGGCCTTTCGCGCCGCTCACGCGATAGTCGGCCTTATAGCCAAGCCCATCGGAGCGAATGTCGTCATCGGTGGTCAGGCTGATCCCGGCGTGTTGATTGACCGTGCCGCCCTCGGGACGACGGGTGACGAAATTGATGATACCGCCGGTCGCCCCCAGGCCGTGCTCCGCGCTGGCGCCGTATATGACCTCGATACGCTCGACCATGCTCAGATCGATTGTGTAGCTATCGCGGGAGCTGTCGCGCAGCGGATTGGACTGGGGCACGCCATCGATCAAAAACTGAGGATCGCGGCCGCGCAAGGTCTCGCCAGCGTTGGAGAGCTTCTGCCGGCTCGGCGAATAGGACGGAATCAGGTTCGCCAGCACTTGGCCGGGATCGCTGGTACTGCCCAGCTGCTGTTGAATCTGCTCGCGATCAATGATGGTCACGCGGCGCGGAGACTTGTCCTGTTCCGTCTTGTTGCGCGTTGCACTGACCGTGATCGGGCCGAGTGCTGTCTCGCCCGGTGGCTTGAGCGAATCCTGCGCATGAACGCTCAAAGACATCGTCGCACAGGAAACAACGATCGCACCCGCCAGTGCGGTATGTGTGACACCGCGCCGCGACGCGCCCCGAGTAATTGGCAAAACCGCCCCCTTTCCAATGATCCGCAAAAGCGCACGTTAATATAAATGATATTAATTCGCATTTGCATATTATCTTGCATACAACCTGTTCCGGGTGCCAACCGAGAGTGCCAAAGGTGGCGCTGTGCAGTCGGCTGCACGTTACGGCCGCGTTGAGGATCACAATGATTCTCATTACAGTGCACTGCTTGCCCGCTGTTCGCCGCGATCCGATTCAGTCGCCCTTTGAAAGTGCCGAGCCCCCTATTGCCGATTCGCAAACACCTTGACCATCGCGCGGTACCACCCTCGGTTCGCACGCACGCGGGCGAGCCTGTCGAGGTCGCTCGCCGGCAGTCAGCGTATCCGCTCTCGCGCACCCGACGACATCTGTTGTTCGGCCTGGCCAGCGCGGCCCTATGGCCTGCGATCGCAGCCGGCACCGAGCCGCTGCGTGTGGTCACACTCTTTCAAGGGGCGACCGACACGGCGGTCGCACTCGGCGTCACGCCGGTCGGCGTGGTCGAATCCTGGCAAGACAAACCGATCTATCCCTACCTGCGCCCGGCCCTGGCAGGTGTCGAACTGATCGGCCTGGAAACGCAGCCCAGCCTGGAACATATTGTCTTGCTCGAGCCTGACGTGATCTTCGCGTCTCGTTTTCGGCATGCGCGTATCGAGCCGCTGCTGGCACGTATCGCCCGGGTTGTGATGATCGACGACGTCTATCGCTTCCAACAGACTCTGGCCGTCATGGCGCAGGTGCTCGGTCGTGAACGACGGCGCCAGGCCCTCGACGCGCAGCTGGATCGCCGTATCCGGCATCTGCGCGCGCGTTTGTCGAGGCGGTTCGGCGCGCGTTGGCCGTTGACCGTATCGCTGCTCGATATCCGCGCCACCGAGGTTCGCAGCTATCTGCCGTCGAGCTTCGGCGGCTCGATTCTTCGGGCGCTCGGGTTTCGCTGGAACAAAACCAGTCGCGAGGCCCGCGGCGTGTCGCTGAACTTGAGCGGTGTGGAAAGCCTGCCGGTGATCGACTCCGATGTATTCTTCGTGATCCTGCATAGCCGCAGCACGACGGTCGCCGCGCATTATCGACGCCTGCAGGCCCATCCGCTCTGGCAACGTATGAAAGCACCCAGACATCAGCAGGTCTGGGAAGTCGATGCCGTGGCCTGGGTGCTATCCGGTGGCATCCTCGGCGTCATGCACATGCTCGACGATATCGAGCACTGGCTCGACCGCGAGAGCGTTCGCGTATGAGCACACCGCAGAGACTGTTCGCACTCGTTGCCCTGCTGATCGGCTGCGCGGTCGTGAGCCTCATGGCCGGTGTCCACTGGATGAGCCCGGCCGACATCGGCCATGCCTTCTGGACGCCGTCGGCGACGAACGTCGACGATCTTCTGATTCGGACCACGCGCCTGTCCCGTACCGTCCTGGCGATCGTGGTCGGCGCCAGCCTGGCCATGGCCGGCGGTATCCTGCAGACGCTCACCCACAACCCGCTCGCCTCACCGGGTATTCTCGGCATCAATGCCGGCGCACTATTCGCGGTGGTGCTGATCGCGACCACGGACAGCCTGGCGGCGCATCTCAGTCCCTATGCCGGCGCTTTTGCGGGTGCGGCGATTGCTGCGGCCATCGTCTGGTGGCTGGCGATGCGGCGCCAGACCGCCACCCCACTGCATCTGATCCTCGCCGGCGCCGCCCTCGCAGCGCTGTTCGGTGCCATGAGTCAGGCATTGCTCGTGATCGATCAACAGGGGCTGGATACGGTGCTGTTCTGGCTGGCCGGCTCGGTGTCCGGGCGCAGCCTGGGCACCGTATGGCCACTACTCGCGATAGCCGTGCTGGGACTGTTGTTCAGCGTACCGCTGCTGCGCGATCTGAATTTGCTGGCCACAGGCGACACCGTCGCGGCGGCCGCCGGCATTCACCTGCCCCGTCTTCAAGCCATGGCAATCGGAGTGATCGTATTGCTGGCCGGCGCATCGGTCGCCATGGCCGGCAATATCGTGTTCATCGGCTTGATCGTGCCGCATATCGCCCGCCGTCTGCTGGGCGCGGACCATCGCCGCTGGCTGCCCGGCGCGGCCGTCATCGGTGCCATTCTTGCTCTGGTCGCCGATATCATGGCCCGGCTGCTCATCGCGCCCGACGAAGTCCCGATCGGCGTAATGACCGCGCTGATCGGCGCGCCGGTGTTCATCGGGCTGATACGGCGTCAGGGGCCTGCACGTGCCTGAGTCCCGTGCGCTGCGCCTGGGCCGCTGGTCGCGCCGGTTCAGTCCGTCGCCCTGGCGTAACGTGCTGGGCATCATGCTGCTGTGCAGCCTTTCCGGCATGGGCGCGCTCATGCTTGGCGCGATACCGCTATCGCCGCCGGCCTTCCTGCATGCATTCATTCAGCCCGAGAGCCGCCCCGGGCTGATCGTGCTGCAGCTTCGCGCTCCGCGCGTATTGCTGGCGTTGCTGTGCGGCGGGGCGCTGGCGGTGTCCGGCTGGCTGTTCCAGCAGGTGATGCGCAACGCACTTGCCTCGCCCGATACGCTGGGCGTCACCGCAGGTGCCAGCGCGGCGGCCGTCGCCTATCTGTCGTATCTGGCCGCTGACTGGGGGACGGCAGGGCTGCCCGTGGCGGCCATGGCAGGTGCGCTGGCCGTGATCACTGTGGTTTATCGCCTGGCCTGGCATCGGGGTACAACGCCATTGCGGCTCATCCTGATGGGTATCGGCATGGCCGCACTCTGCGGCGCGATGACCACCTTCATTCTGGTATCCAGCCCGCTGAGCACCACGCTGTCGGCCTATGTATGGCTGACCGGCAGTGTTTATGGCGCCAACTGGACCGAGGTACGACGGCTGGCGCTGTGCTGTACTGGGCTGGCACTGATACTCGTACCCTTGCTGCGTCACGCCCTGCTAGCACCGCTCGACGATGCCCTGGCCACCGGGCTTGGCGTAAAGGTCCAGCGCACGCGGGCGCTACTGACGCTGGTTGCTTCAATACTGGCCGGCGTTGCGATCGCCTGGGGCGGCGCCATGGCATTCGTGGGCCTGGTTGCTCCCCATATCGCCCGCCAGATCACGCCGTCGCCCGGCGCTGCACAGCTGATCACCAGTTCGGCGCTGGGTGCGACCCTCGTCATGCTCTCCGATCTGCTCGGACGCACGCTGTTCGTGCCGCTGGATCTGCCGGCCGGCATATTCGTGGCCGCGATCGGTACGCCCTTTTTTCTTACTCTGCTCCTGCGCCAGGCGCGTTCGCTATGACGCAGCTTTCTGCAACGCGTATCACGGCCGGCTATCGGCACGAGACGATCCTGCGCGAACTGACGTTGGCCCTCCCCGAGGGGCAACTGTCGGTTCTGATCGGCAGCAACGGTTGCGGCAAGAGCACGCTCTTGAAAACGCTGGCCCGGCTGCTCGCCCCCTGGAGCGGCGAGGTGGTGCTCGATGGCGCCGATATACATCGCCAGCCCACTCAAGCTGTCGCTCGTACGTTGTCGCTGCTCCCGCAACAGCCCCTCGCACCCGAAGGCCTGAGCGTTCGTCAACTGGTCGCGCTCGGCCGTCATCCGCATCAAAGCTGGCTTTCGCAATGGTCGGAGCGCGATGAGGCCTGTGTGGCCGAGGCACTGGCGCGCACCGACCTGCTGACGCTGGCGGATCGCGCCGTGGATTCACTGTCGGGCGGCCAGCGGCAGCGCGCCTGGATTGCCATGGCCGTGGCCCAGGATACGCCGCTCATGCTGCTCGACGAGCCGACGTCGTTTCTCGATCTCACCCACCAGCTGGAGGTGCTGGATCTGTTGAAGACGCTCAATCGCGATGCAGCCAAGACGATTGTTCTGGTTCTGCACGATCTCAATCTGGCCTGCCGCTATGCCGACCATATCGTGGCACTCAAGCACGGACGTATTCATGCACAGGGCACACCCGAGGAAGTGGTTACCGAGGCCAATGTGCGCAGCGTGTTCGCGCTGGATTGTCGCGTGATCGCCGACCCGTTCTTCGGCGTGCCGCTGTGTATTCCGTTCGGCCGCGACTCGTCGTCATGACGCCGGCGGCCGGGCTTTTCAGCGCTGCGGACTGGCAATATCTGACGGGGCCGCTGCAACTGATCGAGGCCGCCGGGGTGGATCACCCCACCCTCAGCGTGGCGGATTTCACCGACCCGGCGCGTTGTCGACTGTTGCTCGACGAGCTCGGCCCGGTCATCGGCGCGCCGTCACGGCGTATCACCGCCTCGCTGCTGTCAAAAAGGCTGGCGTTTCTCATCACCGGCGCGAGCCTCTATGCCCTGTCCGCCTGCAATCGCACTCTGGATATGTCGGCCGACAACTGCCGGATCGACCCCAGCCATGACGGCAGGCGCTGGACCTCCTGCCTGCCCCTGCATCGTCTCGAAGCGCAGGCGTGGCCTGCCGATCAGCGCGATCATGCCCGAGGCGTACTGGTCGACCAGGTGTTTGCAGGGCTCATCGCACCGCTGTGGGCGGTCTTGCACCAGGTCAGCGGCGTACCCATGCGCATGCTCTGGGAGAACACGGCCGTGCGGGTCTATTCGCTGTACGAACGCCGTATGGCCGACTTCACCGAACCGGCGTCGATCGCGCGCCGCGATGCGGACTGGCATTTTCTCATCGACGCACCGGCCGCCCTGTTCGGCTGGTCCGCCAATCCGCTGGCGCGTTTCCTGTATGCGCCCACCCGCCGGGCGAATGGCGACACCGTGCGCTTTCGGCGGACCTGCTGCCTGTACTTCAAGGCCACGCAGCCGCCGGTTTATTGCCGAACCTGTCCGCTGCTGACGATCGCGGACAAACACGGTTGCGAACCGGGCACGGCGAAACAGCGCTGAGTTGTTGTCGCTGCATGCTCGGGGTGCGGGTGTCCACACGCGTTGCGCAGGCACAAAAAAAGCGCGCGACCCGGGCCGCGCGCTTTTGCAATCCAACGAGCCGAACGGTGATCAGGCCGTGAAGCGGTTATGCAGACCGCATTCGCGATTGCCCAACACCTTGGTCGGGTCGTAATAGTTGGTCTCGTTGGGCAGGTCGTGCGTTTCCAGATACGCCTTCATGTCAGCCTCGGTCCATTCGAGCACGGGAGCGACCTTGACCACCGCGCCCGGCTTGTCCTGGCTGACGATATCCATGTTCTTGCGGAACTCGGTCTGGTCACGACGCACCGCGGTCAACCATACATCGGGAGCGGTTTCGCGCATCGCCCGTCCAAACGGCTCGAGCTTGACCTGATTGGTGAACTCCTCGTGCTGGGGATCATCTACATCGGGAATACCCATGAGCGCGTCGCGGCGTGCCGCCGATATCAGCGGATTGTAGACCGTGATGTTCAGACCCAGGTCCGCAATGAGTTTTTCGGCGAACAGATACGTCTTGCGCGTGGCGTAGCCGGAGTCGATCCAGACAACTTCCATGTCCGGCTGCACACGCGTGGCCAGATGCAGGATGACCGCCTCATAGGGGCCGAAGTTGGTCGTGACAATGGTCTTGCCACCGAGCGCGACCGCCCATTCCACGATCTGCTTCGGATCTTTGCCGGCCAGTTCAGCGTTGGCCTTCGCCACATCGACTTCCATGATCGTCCATCCTCGTTTGCTGATAGTGAAGCCGGCCTGCTCGAGTTCGGCGACCGCCCGTCGGACCGCGGATTCTAAGTGCAAAAAGGTTCTTTTAAACCCAAACCGTTAGACTTTTCGGGCATGACATTATCACCACTGCTTTGAACCACCGGTTTCACCCGGCGCGGGCCGCCGCGTGCGGTAACGGTCGGCCACGGTCTTGGCTTACACTGAGGGCTTACTTCCAGCAGTCACGCACGAATCTATGGCTCAGTACATCTATACGATGAACGGCGTCGGCAAGGTCGTTCCGCCGAAGAAACATATCCTGCGGGATATTTATCTGTCGTTCTACCCGGGTGCGAAGATCGGCGTGCTCGGCTACAACGGCGCCGGCAAGTCCACCCTGCTGCGCATCATGGCCGGTATCGATACCGAGATCGAGGGCGAAGCCCGGCCGATGCCCGGCATCAATATCGGTTATCTGCCGCAGGAGCCGCAGCTCGACGAATCCAAGGATGTGCGCGGCAACGTCATGGAAGGCCTGGGCGATATCGCGGAGAAGCTGGCCCGCTTCAACGAAATCAGCGAAGCCTTTGCCGACCCGGACGCCGACTTCGATGCCCTGCTCACCGAACAGGCCGAGCTTCAGGAAGCCATCGACGCGGCCGACGGCTGGGAGATCAACAACACGCTGGATCGCGCCGGCGAAGCGTTGAACCTGCCGGCCTGGGAAGCCGACGTCTCCAAGCTGTCCGGCGGTGAGCGCCGCCGCGTGGCGCTGTGCCGTCTGCTGTTGTCCAAGCCGGACATGCTCCTGCTCGACGAGCCGACCAACCATCTGGACGCGGAATCCGTCGCCTGGCTGGAGCGCTTTCTCAAGGATTTCTCGGGTACGGTCGTGGCCGTCACCCATGATCGCTACTTCCTCGACAACGTCGCCGGCTGGATTCTGGAACTGGATCGCGGCCACGGCATTCCCTACGAAGGCAACTATTCCTCCTGGCTGGAACAGAAGGAAAAACGCCTCGAACAGGAGCAGAAATCCGAGGACGCCCACCAGAAGGCGATCAAGTCGGAGCTGGAATGGGTACGCTCGAACGCCAAGGGCCGCCAGTCCAAATCCAAGGCGCGCCTGAAGCAGTTCGAAGAGCTGCAGTCCAAGGAATACCAGAAGCGCAGCGAAACCAACGAAATCTATATCCCGCCGGGCCCGCGTCTGGGTGATCTCGTGTTCGAGATGAACGACGTCACCAAGTCCTATGGCGACCGCACGCTCTATGAAGACGTCTCGCTCAAGGTGCCGCAAGGCGCGATCGTGGGCATCATCGGCCCCAACGGCGCCGGCAAGACCACGCTGTTTCGCATGCTCAACGGCGAGGAACAGCCGGATTCCGGCGAGATCCGCGTGGGCGAAACGGTCGATCTGGCCTATGTGACCCAGTCGCGCGAGGAACTGGATTCGGCCAAGACGGTGTGGGAGGAAGTCTCCAACGGTCAGGATATTCTCCAGATCGGCAACTACGAGATTCCGTCGCGCGCCTATATCGGGCGGTTCAACTTCAAGGGCAGCGATCAGCAGAAACGCGTCTCGGAGCTGTCCGGCGGTGAACGCAACCGGCTGCAGCTGGCCAAGCTGCTGCAGAAAGGCGGCAACACCCTGCTGCTCGACGAGCCCACCAACGATCTGGACGTGGAAACCCTGCGCGCGCTCGAGGAAGCCCTGCTGGAGTTTCCCGGCGCCGTGCTGGTGATCTCGCATGACCGCTGGTTCCTCGACCGCATCGCCACCCATATCCTTGCTTTCGAGGATGACGAGGTGGTGTTCATCGAGGGCAACTACCAGGACTTCGAGGCCGACCGCAAACGCCGGCTCGGCAGCGCGGCCGAGGGCTCGGCCAAGGCCAAGCACCGCAAGCTGGCCTGATTCGCCCAGCCATATCCAATGCCTCCGGCCCGCCGGGTCGGGGGCATTTTGTTGCCTGGTCTGGCAACGTCGGCACCGTGTCAGTGGCGCTTCGGTGCTCGCTCAGGCGGTTCAAGCGCACAACCCACCCCTAGCCGCCCCGCACCCGCCACGGTTCCGGCAAGCGCTTGGACCGCGCCGCGCGACATAGCCGATTGCTCGCGCTTGACGCATCGTCGCACCCGGCCACCCTGCCCAGCGCGACCGAAGCCGACACCGCATCGACGCCGTCCGCTGTCACGGCCTAGGATCTTCGTTTTGCCTGTGAGCCGCGTATACGCCGCCGCCCCGGCCGCGACGCTGACCATTCACCTTTGCCCGGAACTAGATAGCGCACACAAGCAAATACTGGATCAGTATTTTCGAACCAAAAGTTCGAATAACAGTATTTTAACTAATCAAGCAGCAGCACTAGGCTGAGTCGGCACGTTGGAGCCGGGCTACGGTTGGATCCTGAACGCCGTGCTATCGCCCGGCGAAGAACTCATGGTCCCCGGCCGCGGCGTCCGGCGGCAACGCCGTGGCCGGTCGCGGCTCGCGCGCCACCCAGCGTCGTTGTATACCAAATCAGAGGCAGGCAAATGGCAGCAGACATAACGCAAACCGATACGCTGGTGGTCGGTGCAGGCCAGGCGGGCGTGGCGATGAGCGAACACCTGAGCCATCTCGGCGTGCCGCATGTCGTGCTCGAGCGCGACCGCATCGCCGAACGCTGGCGTACCGGACGCTGGGACTCCCTGGTCGCGAACGGGCCGGCCTGGCACGACCGCTTCCCGGGCATGTCGTTCGATGATGTCGACCCCGACGGCTTTCCCACCAAGGATCAGGTAGCCGACTATTTCGAGACCTACGCAGCGCGATTCGATGCCCCGATCCGAACCGGCGTGGAGGTTCACGAAGTGGTTCGCAACACCACCCGCCCGGGGTTTTCGATCGACACCTCGGCCGGTTCGTTCGAGGCCGCCCGTGTAGTCGCCGCCACCGGTCCGTTCCAGCGGCCGGCCATTCCGTCGATCGCCCCTGATCGGCGATCGATTCACCAGATTCATTCGTCGGAATACCGTAACCCCGGGCAATTGCCCGAGGGCGGCGTACTGGTCGTTGGCGCCGGATCGTCCGGCGTACAGATCGCCGACGAGCTGCTGCGCAGCGGCCGCCCGGTATTTCTGTCGGTCGGGCCCCATGATCGACCGCCGCGCAGCTATCGCAACCGCGACTTCGTCTGGTGGCTGGGTGTATTGGGCAAATGGGACGCCGAAGCCGCCCAGCCGGGCGCCGAACACGTCACGATCGCAGTAAGCGGCGCGCACGGCGGACAGACCGTCGACTTCCGCGCGCTGGCCCATCGAGGCATGACGCTGGTCGGCCGAACAGGCACGTTCGACAACGGCGTGGTCACCTTCGAGCCCGATCTGGCCGCCAATCTGGCCCGCGGCGACGACAATTATCATTCGCTGCTGGATGAAGCCGATGCCTACGTTCGCCGTAACAACCTCGACCTGCCGGAAGAACCCGAGGCACGACGGACTCTGGCCGACCCGCACTGCGTGACTCGGCCGATTCTGTCACTCGACCTGGTCGAGGCCGGCGTGACTTCGATCGTGTGGGCCACCGGTTTCTCGACTGATTACAGCTGGCTGGGCGTGAACGCCTTCGACGAGGCCGGCCAGCCCCGACATCAACGCGGCGTATCCAGCGAACCAGGCGTCTATTTCCTCGGCCTGCCGTGGCTGTCGCGTCGTGGCTCAAGCTTCATCTGGGGCGTCTGGCACGATGCCAAGCATATCGCCGACCATATCGCGACCCAGCGCAAGTATCTGGCCTATCACCATGACGCCCAGCGTGCGGGCATCGAGCAACACCCGACGGGCCAGGACCGCTCGACCCCTGTCGGCGATCCGGCACAAACCGCTTTCCGCATGAGGACGAACTGATGCCGACTCATACCCGAATCCGCATGTTCAACACGAAGCAGACCTATCCCAATCAATCACTGGACAACGACCTGTGCCAGGCCGTACGTGCGGGCAACACGGTCTACGTACGCGGCCAGGTCGGTACCGATTTCGAAGGGAATCTGGTGGGCCTGGGCGATCCCGGCGCCCAGGCGCGCCAGGCAATGAGCAACGTCAAGCAGCTGCTTGCCGAGGCAGGCTCGGACATGAGTCATATCGTCAAGACCACCACCTACATCACCGACGCGCGTTTCCGTGAACCGGTCTATCGCGAAGTCGGCCGCTGGCTCAGAGGGGTATTCCCGATCTCCACCGGTCTGGTCGTTGCCGGCCTGGCCCAGCCGGAGTGGCTCATGGAAATCGACGTCATCGCCGTCATTCCCGATCAGGAGAACGCATCATGACTTTTTCTATTGCAGGGTTCTGTCGCGAGACCGGCCAGTTCGGCGCGGCGATCAGTTCATCGAGCATCTGTGTCGCCAGCCGCTGTCTGTTCACAGCGCCCGGCCATGGCGTCGTGCTCACGCAGAATGTCACCAATCCGGCGCTCGGCCAGATGGGCGTGGAGCTGTTACGGGAAGGACAGGCCGCCGATCGGGTGCTCGCGCGGCTATGCGAACACGAATCCCATCCGGAATGGCGACAGCTGCTGGTACTCGACGGCCAGGGGCAAAGCGCGACTCACAGCGGCGAACAGACCCTGGGTATTCATACCACCATGCAGGGCCGTGACTGCGTGGTCGGCGGCAACATGCTCGCCGATACCGACGTGGTTAGTGCGATGTGCGCTGCGTTTGAAGCCAGCGACGGCGAGTTGGCGGTTCGACTGCTTGCGGCCATGGACGCCGGCGTGACCGCGGGCGGCGAGATGGGCCCGGTACACTCGGCCGGCCTTCAGGTTACCGATCAGGCTAGCTGGCCCGTTGTCGACCTGCGCGTCGACTGGCATGACGACCCCCTGGCCGAACTGCGCAGACTCTGGGAGCGGTATCTGCCCGAACGGGCCGCCTATGTCTGTCGCGCTGCCCAGCCGGACCAGTCACCCTCTTATGGCGTACCCGGCGACCAACGCTAGTTGCCGATCACGCGGCATACCCGACGACAGGACCGCCCGATCACCGATACTCGCGAGACCGTCATGCCTCACCCTAGTACTGTCGATATCCTGGCCGACCTGATCGCGCTGGATACTACGAGTTGCCGGTCGAACCTTGCGTTGATCGAGTATGTGGAAGGCTATCTCGCACGCTACGGGGTCGTCGGTCGTCGGGTGGCCGACGCCAGCGGCGAAAAGGCCAATCTTTATTGCACAATCGGCCCGGGCGATGCTTCGGGTGTGATGCTGTCGGGTCATACCGACACGGTACCGGTCACCGGCCAGCGGTGGCGATTCGATCCGTTCACGCTCAGCGCCGAAGGCGAGCATCTGTATGGTCGCGGCACGGCCGACATGAAAGGGTTTCTGGCGGCGGTACTGGCCGCCGTACCGGCGATGGTCGGCGCCGATCTGGCGGTGCCCATCCATCTGGCGTTCTCGCACGACGAGGAAGTCGGCTGTCTGGGTGTGCGCAGCCTCATCGACGATCTGGCCCAGTACCCACAACGGCCCGCGGCCTGTATCGTCGGCGAACCGACATCCATGCGGATCGCGACCGCGCACAAGGGAAAGCTTGGCCTGCGGGTCTGTCTGAGCGGCAAGGCCTGTCATTCCGGCATGGCCCCGGAGGGCGTCAACGCCATTCATGCAGCGGCTCGAATCATCGATTGGGTCGAACGGACGGCGACGCGCAAGGCCGCCGACGGGCCGTTCGATCCGCGATTCGCAATTGCGCACACCACCCTGCAGGTCGGTACGATCGAAGGGGGCACCGCGCTGAATATCGTGCCCCAAGACTGCCGGCTGGATCTGGAAATCCGTACCGTGCCCGCCGACGATGTCGAAGCCCTGGTGGCGGAACTCGAGGCCGTGGCCGACTCGCTTTCGGCCGAGATGCGTGGCGCGCACCCCGAGTCGTCCATTCGCTTCGAACGTCTCAGCGAGTATCCCGGCCTGTCACTGGACGACGATCATGCCCTGATCGAGTTCATCCTCCAGCTACTCGACGAACCGGCGCGCGAGCGTATCGGGTACGGCACGGAAGGTGGACTTTTCCAACGCGAGTTGGGAATTCCGACGGTGGTCTGTGGGCCGGGCAGCATGGCCCAGGGCCACCAGCCGGACGAGTTCGTCACCCGCGATCAGTTGACCCGTTGCGACCGGTTCCTGACCCGTTTGATCGGCCGCCTGGAAAGCCCGGACATGCATCGACGCCGGGCGCGCGGATCGCTGCTGACGGACGCACCGGACTGACGACACCCCTGGCCACAGTGCCGCGCCGGGTTGACGCGCCCGTCCCAGCCGCTCACAGCGACGAGCGTCATACAGACGCCTGTCGGCGGTGCTTGCTATCCTCGGCTGTCCTTGGCCGGCGCCCGCACGGGCGGCCGGCACCGGTTCAGCCGCGGTCGTCGATCGATGCGTCAATTCACTCTCAAACAGCTGCGCTATTTCGTGGTGGCCGGCGAGCTGTCCAGCGTTACCGGCGCCGCACGACGGCTGCACGTCTCCCAGCCATCGATCTCGGCGGCAATTCAGCAGATCGAGGAAGTCACTGCCGTCCAGCTGTTTGTCCGGCACCATGCACAGGGGCTGTCGCTCACGCCGAGCGGCCGCCAGATGCTGATCCGGGCCCGTCAACTCATTCGCGACGCCGAAGGGCTGCAGAAATTCGCCGTATCGCTGGGCGAAGAGGTCGGCGGCGAATTGCGGCTGGTGGCCTTTCCCACTTTCGCGCCACTGTATCTGCCCCAGCTGCTGCGCCGTTTCGCCGACCGCCATCCGGCGGTCAGCCTCTACTGCGATGAAAAAACCCAGGTCGGTATCGTACGCGGTCTCGAACGCGGGGATTACGAACTGGCTTTCACCTACGATCTGCAGATCCCGGACGATATCGACTTCACGCCGCTGTATCGTTTTCCTCCGTATGCAGTGGTCGCGACCGACCATCCGCTCGGTGACCGCGATAACGTCACACTCGCCGAACTGGCCGATTTTCCGATGGTCCTGCTCGATTGGTCCTTGAGCCGGGAGTATTTCCTGTCGATCTTCACGCATCACAACCTGTCGCCCACGATCGCCCACCGCGCCAAGTCCATGGACATGATGCGTGGCCTGGTCGCCAACGGTTTCGGATTTTCGCTGTTCAATACGCCCTTGGGCGCATTCGACCCTTCGGCCAGCCATCGACCGCCGCTGAAAGCCCTGCCCCTGGCTGATGACGCCCGGGCCCTGTCGCTGGGAATCGCCTGCCCGCGCGGGCTGCGACTGGCCCCGGCGGCCCAGGCCATGCGCGAGCTGGCCCAGGATATCGAAGGCCAGGTCGAAGCCTTCGAACGAATCGGCGCCCACTCCGACTGAGCCCGCCCGGGGGCGTTGATTGCCTGGACGCCTACCCTCACCGCCTTCGATTCCAATCGATTGAATCATTAAAAATGATTCAGTCGTTATTTTAATAATATTTTAGTTAATCAAAGCGCTCCGATACGGTGGAATCGACCTCGAATCGTGCGATCGCCGATCGACACGCCGTCGCAGTCAATTGCCGTTCCACGCCGCCCGCCGCGGCGGGCAAAGCCCGACCATATGCGGGGGAAGGTTCGGGCAGGCACTGGCCGACGCACGATTCAACGACTGGCCGGCCCGAGCGGTCCGGTCGACACGATTGAGCCAGTACAGGGGTGGTATCGGCACGTTCTACACAGCGGGCCTCGACAAGGCGAACACAACGCCGAGCTCCGCTCGGCCCACAGGCCCGCATCAGGAGATGACATGGAATCTTGGACATTCGTCGCTTTCGGGATCAGTTCTGCCGTGACGCTCGCGCTGGCCGTGGCCGCACTGTTATTCACGCGAAAGGACTGATTCGCACGCCGTCAAGGCACACAACCCAGGGGGCCCCATATGATATTGAACTGGTTGTTACTCGGCGTATCGGCGACGATCCTGATCGCCCTGTCGCTTTACTCCATGCGCATGGCTGGCGACAAGGACGAATCCGGCTTTCTCGTGGCCAACAACTCGCTCGGCCCCTTCGTGGCGGCCGCCACGCTCGTGGCCACCGGCTACAGCGGATTCGTGTTCATCGGCTCACCCGGTGTGGCCTATGAATACGGCTCACTGGAGCTGTTCTCCAACAGCTTCTATACCCCGGCGTTTCTGGTCGCGACCCTGTTCTTCGCCAACTATCTCCGCCGCAAGGCCGCGACGCTGGGCAGCCGAACCATTCCGGAGTATATCGCCCAGACCCACTCGGATGGCTCTGCCGGCCGCTGGCTGCGCGGCATCGTCGCGGTGATCATTATTCTGTTGCTGAGCGTGTTCCTGGTTTCACAGATCAAGGCGATCGGCCTGCTTGTCTCCGGCTGGCTTGGGATTTCGCCGACCGCCGGTGCACTGTTGATCACGCTGCTGGTCATTGGCTACACCATGTTCGGCGGCCTGCGAGCCGTCGCCTGGACCGATGCCGTCATGGTGCTGGGCATGGCGCTCGGATCGTGCGTGATCGGCTACGTGGTGTTCGTACAGGTCGGCGTCGGCGAACTGATCGGCCGTCTGGATGCCATCGATCCGGCGCTGGCCAATCCCACCAGCGGCGCGCCCTATGGCGACAGCCCGGCATCGGCCGTGCTGCTGTTGCCCTATGCGTTCCTGTGGGCCGCTGCCCTGCCGTTCATGTCGGTGCGCTTTCTGGCGATCAAGAAGGATGTGAGCATGGCGCGGGTCGGCATCTGGGTGACCATCCTCGGACTGCTGCTGAACTTCACCCCGCTGGCCGGTCTGTATGCCAAGGCCTACTATCCGGATCTGCCCTCGCCCGACCTGGCCATGCCGACATTCCTGGAACACGGCGTCAATCCGCTGGTATCCAGCGTGATCACGCTGTTCATCCTGTTCGCGATGAAATCGACTGCCAATTCGCTGATGCATACCGTATCGACTGCGTTGTCTTACGACCTGCGCTCGGCCCTGGGCCAGCGCACCGGCTTTACCACGACCATGACGTTCAATCGCATGATGGTGCTGGTCGTGGGCTTGTGCAGCTTCATGGGCATGGCCTATATGCCGCCGGTAATGATCCTGTGGCTGGGCATTCTGGGTAACGGCACGCTCATGGCATCGCTGTTCGGCGTCACCCTGTGCTCGACCTTCTGGCAGGGCAACAGCATCGGCGCGCTGAGCTCGATCGCGGCCGGCTTCGGGGTCAGCGCGTATCTGCTGCTGGGCAGCGATATCGGCTGGGTGCAGGGGCCGCTGTACGGGTGTGTCGCATCGGCTGTCTGCTATGTCGGTGTGAGCCTGGCCACGCGTCGCGCGGTGGCGCCCGCGGTCAATTGACCGCGCGGCCGGTCGCCGCGAACGGCGGCCGGCCCTTGGCGCTTGATCAGGCCCCGCCGATGCGCCACGGCGTGTCGTTTCGGCCGAACGTACATTGCCCCGGGGTCGACCGGGCTCTGCGCAGCCCGACGAGTGCGGGATCGCTCCGGCCGGCTAGCCGAGCGGCGGTGCCATCCGATGATGGCCTTCCTCGTCCTCGAAGGCGTGCGCAACCGCCAACAGACGTGCTTCGTCGCGGGGCCGACCGATCAGCTGGATACCAATCGGCATTCCGTGGCGATCGCAGCCGGCCGGGGTGACCAGCGCCGGCAGGCCGAGAAAGCTCACCGGTCGTGTCAGCGCCGAGATCCGCTCAAGGTTCACACGCATGCGCTCGCCCGAGGCAGCCGATACTTCGTCGGCGCGGGGTGTCATGCAGCGCATTGCTGGAGTCAGCAGCACGTCGCAGGCGGCCAGCGGGCCATCGAGTGCTGTCTGCAGCGCGTGCGTACGCAGCTTTTGCGCATACACGTAATCGGCCGCGCTGACGGTCAGACCCTGCATCAGGCGTGCGCGCAGCTGTTCGCTGAGCTGGCGGGGACCGGCTGCAAAATGATCGATATGCAAGGCCGCCGCTTCCGATTTCCATATGACGTCGGCGTAGTGCGGGTAATCGGATGGGTCCTCGATATCGACGCTGCGCACCTCGAATCCGCAGCGTGAGAAAGCAGCCAGTGCACGCTCGAACGCCTCGGCCACATCGGGATCGAGGTCGTCGGTGAAGTACCGTGACGGCACACCGAGCACACCTCTTGCGGGCGCCTCCAACACCTGTCGCTCGTGGCGGGCGCCACTCAGGATATCCATGAGCCGCGCCACATCCCGACTGCTGCGAGCGAGCGGGCCGGGACAGTCGAGACTATCGGACAGCGGCATCAACCCATCCACCGACAACAGTCCCTGTGTCGGCTTGAGCCCGACGACGCCGCACATCGCCGCTGGCAGGCGCACCGAACCGCCGGTATCGGAACCGAGCGCACCGAACACATAGCGCGATGCCACCGCGACCCCGGAACCGGAGGACGAACCGCCGCTGATACGGGCCGGGTCGAACGGATTGCAGCAGCGCCCGAAATGCGCGTTGTGGCCGGTCGGGCCCATGGCGAACTCTGCCATGTTCAGACGTGCCAGGCTCACCGCGCCCGCGTCGTCGAGACGTTCGAGCAGCACGGCCGTGCGATCGGCCCGCCGGTGGTGCTCCGGGGCGGCGCCGAAGCTCGATAATTCGCCGGCCCGGTGATACATATCCTTGTGGGCCAGCACGATCCCGTGCAACGGCAAACGCAGCTTGTCGTGGAGACCATCCAGCATCCGGGCCTGTTCCAGCGCACGCGTGCGCTGAATGTCAATCACGGCATTGAGCGGACCGTCGGCGGCCTGGATCCGTTCGAACGCTTCGGCTACCAGCGCCTGCACGGTCAGGCGCCGCGCGCCCAGTAGATCGGCCACTTCGCACAGGGTCAGGTCAAGCGCCGACATTCACCGCCCCCCAACGTCGACGAGCCGGTCGAATGCGCTCGGCGAGACGTCATCCAACGCACCGTAATGCATGCGGGCGCGGGCGATGAGCTGTTTGCTACGGGCGAATTCACTGGCGAACCAGGCCGCGGTATCGGGATCCGCTTCGAGCCCGCACGCGCTGTAGAGCAGCGCCTGCGCCGTGGCCGTGTCGGGCGACCAGCCCGCGGCGTGCCGATCATCGTTCACTCGAATGCCCCCATTTGTGTCTCGAACTGCTGCCACGCTTCGGGGTGCTGGTCAATCCAGCGATCACGCACCGACTGGGCGGCCTGGATGAACTCGTCGCGGGCCGGACCATCAAGCACCGTCAGCTTGCCGCCCCGCTCAACCAGCGCATCCAGCGTCTGGCGGTCGAGCTGCTTGGATTGCTCCCAGCTGTTGGCCACGAACTCTTCGGTGGTTTGCTGAACCACGGCCTGCAGGTCCGGCGGCAGACTCGAAAACCAGTTGTCGTCCATGAGAATGGCGTAGGTGACCAGGCTCAACCCCGGCACGAGGGTGGCGTAGGGCGCGGTGCTCAAGCCGACCATGTCCCAACCGCCGGATGAAGTGAGGATGCCATCGATGACGCCCTGCGACATGGCGGGCCCCATTTCCGATGCGGGCATCGACAGGGACTGGGCTCCGAACTGATGAAGCAGATCCAGCATGACGCGGCCCCCGGTCGCCCGTATCTTCTTGCCCTTGAGATCGCTCATGCGCTCGATCGGCTCGGATCGGGTGAGAAAGAACAGGTCGGCCGTTCGGGTGACACCGAACACCCGAATCCCCAGCGGCTCGAGATAGCTCGACAGATAATCCCCCACGGCCGCCGGCGCGCCGTCCTGCATCATCATCTGATCGTCAATCACGAAGGGCAACGTGAGAACGCCGGTCTCGGGGGCGATCGTTTCGATACGCACCGACACCGGCCAAACCATATGCACGCCGCCGGTGCCCAGCGCGGCGATCGCTTCCTGGTCGTTGTACAGGCTGGCGCTGGAAAACACCTTGGCATTGATCCGCCCGTCCGAGCGCGCGTTGATCTTGTCCGCCAGGTCTTCCATCTGGGTGACCGTCCAGTGGCTGGACACCAGCTCGTTGGTCATGACCATGTCGTAGGTCTGCTGGGCGTAGCCGGCCTGGGCAAAGACCGTCCCGACCAGCATCGTCCATATGAAAAGAATCCGCCCCTTGTATAGCCGCATGCGTCTGTTCTCCCTTTTGTCCGTACATTCGAACAATAGGAACATTACCAGAACAATCCGAAAGGAACCGCAATCGGGGCGGCGCTGTTTCTTCAAGCCGAATCTCGACAGGGTCAGTTGCGGATCATGCCAGCGGGATCGACGGCCGGGCCTGGCACTTCGGCGACAATCCCCTCAATGCGTTTAGGCATCGTCCGAGCCCGCGTGTCACGCAGCTGGGCCTGTTGCGACCGTGGGCGCCGATCAGCACGCCGTACAACCCGTATGCCCTCGTCATATCGTCCCGGAGTCCGCTCTGTTTGCGGCGCCTGCGACCGATCAAACCCTGTCGGCACCCACGCGCCCATTCAGTAAACGCCGGACACTTTTGGACAACGACCCGTTGCGGGTACCGCTCAGCGGGTGCTGGATCGACGCCGAGCCAGCAGGGTCGCAGTAGAGAGGCTGCGACGTTCGATATCGGCCGCGTCCAGCTCGTAGACCTGGCGGGTGCGGGCAGGCTCGACGCGTTCGATGGGCCGATCGCCGGGCTGTGCGGCGTTGACGCGCTCGCGCACCCGGTCGGCGAGCGCCTGCTGCATATCGCGATCGCCGTGGTTGAGCCAGACCGTGGCCGGCGATGGCCGCTCGGCGTCGGTTTCGAACACGAAGCGCAGCAGCGCATCGATATCGCCGTGGCCGGAATAATAGTCCCCGAAGTCCACGATACGCGCTCGCACGCTTGCCGGCTCGATCCGGAAACGCCCGAGTGGCAAGGGTTCGTCGGGCCAGTCGCCGGCGCCCAGCCGTCGCAGCCGCCCGGCGCCGGTATCCGGCGGCGCGTAGCCGCACAGCACGATGGTGGCCGCGGGATTGCCGATCTGGTCGGCGATGAAATCCACGATACGACCGCCTTCGCACATGCCGCTGCCCGCCAGTGCCACCACCCGGCTGAGCGTGGCGTCTCGCAGTGCCCGCAACGTGCCGCCGGGAGCCCGGTTGCTTGCGACCCGGCGCCACAACGCCGCCAGATAATCGTCGACCGCGGACTCGCTGGCCACGCCCAGGCGATCGGCCAGCTGCGGGTTGCGATATCGCGGCCGCTCACCCGTCCGGTCTGAGACCAGCAAATCGGCGAACACTTCGGTCATGCGCACGGCCAGCGGCGAATCCAGGGCCAGCCAGCGCGGCCGCCCGTGACCGTCGGGCCGCCCGACCGCGCTGTTGCGCAATACGTAATCCAGATCGAACCACAACTCCTGGGCTCGGTGGATGGCAAAGCATGGTGCGACGACCGGGCCACCGCCACGAGCGTCGCTGTCGGCCAGGACGTCGGTCCACGCGGCCATCCGCTGCTCGAACGACTTGTACGCCGGCGCACGCGCCGGCTCCGCACCGCGAGTGGACTCGACCACCATGTAGTCGGCCTCGCCCGGCACCGCCTGGCCGGCGAGCAGCGATTGAAACGGGTTGGCCGGCGTATTGCCGCCGACATCGCCGCTAAATACGATCGCGCGCTGACGGCCGACCAGATTGCGCCAGCCCAGCGTCACCGCTACCGCGCCGAGGATATGCGCGCTGCGATGGAAGGTCAGCGTGATCCCGTGTCGGCGTATCGGCCGGTCGAAGACGAAGTCGGGGTGGCGGTCGAGGGGCTGGAAATCGATCAGTTCGACATCGTCGGCGTCGTATTCACGCGAGAATTTGGCGGCGTCCAGCAGCGCCAGACGGGTGAGCCAGGCCGTGGCCTCCGTGCAGTAGACCGGGCCGCGGAATCCGGCGCGGTGTAGTTGCGGCAGACGGCCGGAGTGATCGCGATGTGCATGAGTGAGCACGACAAAATCCAGCCGGCGGGCATCGAAGCCCAGGCGCGGCGCCCCGTCTGCGAAGCCTGCGCCTCGCTCGGCGTGCGCGCCGCAGTCCACCAGGCATCGCAGCCGCAGACGCTCGTCGACGAGCAGACAGCAGGAACCGGTCACCGCTTCGGCGCCGCCGATGAAGCTCAGCTGCATGACACCGGGCGCGCGATTCCTGTCGTAAACGGATGATGTAGACAGCGGTACATGACACCAGAGTACCGCTGTAACGAACAACAGGATGCAATCCGCTGTATCGCACCCGCATCCCAGCGCATTCGGGCATGCCCGATATAGCCTGCGAGTCCGGGCCGTGGGCACGCCCGCGTCGATGCCCGCCCGTGGTTGTCATGCGCTTGTCATGCCCCGGTCAAGGAACTGTCGCCTCGCGTGGATAGATTGCCCCGGACCAATTACTGCGTCGGGGGACATTCATGCGCTCGCTATTTTCATCCGCCATGGTCAGACACGGCGTTGTCGTCGTCTGCCTGTCACTGGGGCTTTCGGCCTGCTCGGACGACGATCACAACGACTCGGTACAGACAGACACGCCGGCACCCGCACAGGAGCCCGCCTACCGACTGCAACTGCTGCATTTCGCCGATATGGACGGATCGACGGCGGCACTGGACAACGTGGCCAACTTCTCGTCGCTGATCCACGCGTTCGCCGGTGAGCCGGCGCTGGCCGATCACACCCTGGTTCTCAGCTCGGGCGACAATTTCATCCCGGGCCCGCGTTTCTTCGCGGCCGGCGTGGCGACGGACGACACCACCGATGCACTGGGCGTGCCCGGAAACGGCCGCGGCGATATCCTGTTCCTCAACCGGTTCCATACCGTGGCCTCGGCGGTGGGCAATCACGACCTCGATCCCGGGACCGAAGCGTTTGCAGCAATCATCGACGCCGACGGCGATTACCCGGGCGCCGCCTTTCCTTATCTGTCGACCAATCTGGATTTCTCTACCGACAGCGCGCTGGCCGATCTGGTCGTCGCCGACGGCGGCCCGGCCTCCGACGGCGCCGGGCGCGTCACCGGTTCGGCCACCGTCGTGGTCGGCGGCCAGACGATCGGGCTGGTCGGCGCCAGCACGCCGGCGCTGGCGAGCATTACCTCCACCGGCGGCATCTCGATTTCGCCCGACGGCTTCAGCATGGACGAGGCCGGCTACGACGCGCTGGCCGCCGAAATCCAGCCGGCAATCGACGCGCTCGTGGACTCGGGCATCGACAAGATCGTCGTCATGGCGCACATGCAGCAGATCGCCATCGAGAAAGCCCTGGCCAGCCGGCTCAAAGATGTCGATATCATCATTGCGGGCGGTTCGAACACGCTGCTGGCCGATAGTGACGACGTGCTCCGCGACGGCGATCGCGCGGTCGACGATTACCCGCTGGTCTTTGCAGGCCCGGACGGTTCCGCCACGCTGGTGGTCAACGTCGACGGCGACTACAAATATCTGGGCCGTCTGGTCATCGACTTCGACGCCGACGGCCACCTGCTGACCGATACGCTGGACACGACCGAAAACGGCGCCTGGGCATCGACCGACGCCGTGGTGGAGATGCTCGCCAACCGTGGGCTGGACACCGCGGCCGACACGCAGGTGCTGGCCGTGCAGAGCGCACTTCAGGACGTACTCGCCGACCAGGACGGCAACGTACAGGGCGTGACCGACGTCTTTCTCGACGGGCGTCGTACCCAGGTTCGTACCGAACAGACCAACCTCGGCAATCTGACCGCCGACGCCAATCTGTTCTATGCACGTCGCGTCGAGCCGGACGTACAGGTGTCGCTGAAGAACGGCGGCGGCATCCGGGATGCCATCGGCCAGGTCGTCGTACCGCCGGGCAGCACCGGCGAGACCGAGTTCCGCCCGCCGCAGGCGAACGATTCGATCGGCAAGCCCGCTGGCGGGATCTCCCAGTTCGATATCGGCGGCGCGCTGCGCTTCAACAACAGCCTCACGCTGATCACCGTGACCGCCGCCGAGCTGCGCGACATCATGGAATACGCCGTGGCGGCCACCGAGCCGGGCGCTACCCCCGGACAGTTCCCGCAGATCGGCGGGCTGCGTATCGCCTTCGATCCGGACATGACCGCCCGCAGCGGCGGCCAGATGAACCTGGGCATGGCCACCACCGGCAATCGCATTCGCGAAATGGCGCTCATAGACGCCGACGGCGAGGACAGCCAGACCCTGGTGGCCGGCGGCTCGCTGGCGGTCGCCGCCGACACACCGATACGCATGGTGCTGCTGGCTTTCACCGCGGCCTGCATACCGGGCGACAACTACGAGGCCGGCCAGCAGGAATGCGGCGATGCATATCCGCTCGTGAATCTGTCCAATCCCCAGCGTGTGGATCTGGACCCGGCCACCGTGATCGACCCCGACGCCGTCGATACCGGCTACGACCCGGGGCTGTCCGGCTTCGCGGCCACGGGCACCGAGCAGGATGCGTTCGCCGAATATCTGCAGGCCCGCTACAACCCGGACAATGGCGGCAACGCGTTCGACGTGGCCGAAACGCCGGTCGCCGAGGACACACGTATCGTCAACCTCGCCGCCCGTCGCGACACGCGATAGGCGATCACCCCTATCCACCGGCTGCCGGCAGCGTGTGCTGCCGGCGGCTTTCCTGTGGTCGGGGCCGGCAAGCAGCCGCGGTCCGCGGGTACTGGGCCGGTTTGGCGCACCGGCTGGGCTCGACCTCGGCCAGGCGCTCTATAAAATACGGCGACAAGACTCAGCGGCCGGCAAACCGCTCGGCTTGCAAAGCCAGGCTTGACCTGTTCGTCGCCCGGCGCGACGTGCTAGCGGGTAACGCTTGGCTGCCGGTTGCGGTGGCCGCCGATCATCGACCGGTGTGTGTCCCGCGGCCTGGCGACAGCCGGAGACCGGCGCCCGACATCCGCCGGCACGAGTTCCAGATGACGCATCCAGTACTGTCTCGCCGCGGCCGTGAACCAGGCTCTCGGTACGCTGGTGAAAACATACACGAGATAGTCGCGCCCCGACAGATCGATCAATTCGCAGACGTCGCGATAGGTGCCGGAAACCATCACGCGAGTGGTGATCCATTCGCGGCGCATCGAGCCTGCGGCCGGCGTGCCGGCACAGTATTTCGTGCCCATCTGGCGCAAGAATGCCGCCAGCGCCTGGGGATGAAGCTCGTTGTTGGAAATCATCATTCACCTCGCATAACCGCAAAGACTCGGGCCGTTCATACAACGTGGCGGCCCCCGCTGGACGCGCTACCCGCAGCCGGGCGGCCCGTCGAAGTGCGCACAGTCTGCGCGTGATCTGTGAAGCCTCTGCGACAGTCCGGGGCGGGCCACCGTCCGACCCGCTCGCAAGACCGGACGGCGAGAGTCGAATGCGCTCGACGGGCGTGGCGAACGGCCCCGGTGACGGCAACACCACAAAGCTGTGCAGGTCCGGCCGACGGCCACCGGCTCGTTCACCGCATCGTCCGTAGCAAGTCCGCAACAATCGTCAGTCACGCTGCATCGACCCAATCCAAATTGTCAGGGAGACAATCGTGACCACGTTCGGACGATCCGGGCTCGTCGTCGCATGCACACTGGGCGTATTCGCGCCGGTCGTGCATGCCGCGCCCAGCCTTTTCTTCAGCGAGTACGTCGAGGGCAGCAGCTATAACAAGTCGCTGGAGATCTACAACCCCACCGACAGCGACGTCGAGCTGAGTGACTATTCGATTGCCGTGTATTTCAACGGCTCACGTGATGCCGGTGCCACGATTGCTCTGGCCGGCACGTTGGCGGCCAAGGACACCTTCGTGTTCGCCGACGCGCAAGCCGATGCGCGCGTCGTCGCGGCGGCCAACCAGACCTACGGCGGCTCGCTCTACAACGGCGACGATGCCGTGGTGCTGGCCAAGGACGGCGTGCCGGTCGACGTCATCGGCCAGATCGGCGTCGATCCGGGCTCGGCGTGGGGCTCGGGCAGCGTCACCACGCAGAATCATACGCTGCGCCGCGACCCCACGACGACCACCGGACGTGCCAACGGAGACAGCCCGTTCGATCCGGCCGATGAGTGGACAAGCTACCCGGCCGACAGCTTTGCCGATCTCGGCTCGTTCGGCGACACTACGCCCCCGGCGATGGTCGCCTTCGGCAGCTGTGGCGAGGCGGCCACGCCGATTCACGATATTCAGGGCGACACGACCGACTCACCGCTGATCAACGAGATGCAGGTCGTCGAGGCGATCGTCACCGCGGTATACGCGGGATCGAATGGCCTGGAGGGCTTGTTCGTTCAGGCCGGGGACAGCGAACGCGACAGCGATCCGAACACATCCGAAGGCCTGTTCGTGTATACCGGCGACGCGAACGATATCGCCGCCGGCGACTTCGTGCGCGGCCAACGTGTACGGCTGCGCGGACAGATCACCGAGTTCAACGGCCTGACCGAACTGCGACGTACCGATCGCGCGGCGATCTGCGGCAGCGGCTATACCGTCTCGCCGTCGCTCGTTACCCTGCCGTTTGCCAATCTGAACGCGCCCGAAGCGCTCGAAGGCATGCGTGTGACTCTGCGCCAGCGTCTGACCGTTTCTGGCAACTACACGCTCGGGCGCTTCGGCGAAGTCGTGCTCTCCGCCGGCGGGCGTCTGCAGACACCGACCAATATCGTACCGCCCGGCGCGCCGGCGCGTGCACTGGCCGCGCAGAACGCCCGCAACCATGTGGTCCTGGACGACGGCCTGTCCAGCGAGAACCCGGATCCGGTGATCTATCCGGCGCCCGGGCTGTCGGCGTTCAATACGTTGCGTACCGGCGATGCCGTCAGCCGTATCGAGGGCGTGCTCAGCTACGGCTTCGGGGAATGGCGTATCCAGCCGATCGCCATGCCGATCTTCGACCCGGTCAATCCACGGCCGAGTGCGGCCGATCTGCCCCAAGGCGGGAATCTGCGCGTGGCCAGCGCCAACGTGCTCAATTATTTCAACGGCGACGGCCAGGGCGGCGGCTTTCCCACCGCGCGTGGCGCAGACACGCCCGACGAACTGGCCCGACAGCAGGCCAAGCTGGTGGCCGCCATCGACACCATCGCGGCGGACATCGTTGGCCTCATGGAGATCGAGAACGACGGCTACGGCCGCGACAGCGCGATCCAGACGCTCGTCGACAGCCTGAACGCGACCGCGCCCGACGGCACCACCTATGCGTTCGTCGACCCCGGCAGCGCGCGCCTGGGCACCGATGCCATCGCCGTCGGGATGCTCTACAACAGCCAGCGCGTGAGTCCGGTCGGCGAGCCGGCCACGCTCACCACCACGCCCTATGTGACCGGCAATCGCCAGCCGCTGGCCCAGACCTTCGCGACGGCCAACGGCGGCCGTATCACGATCGCGGTCAATCATCTGAAGTCCAAGGGCAGCTGCCCGGCCGCCAGCGATCCGAACGCCGCTCAGGGCGACGGCCAGGGCTGCTGGAATGCGTTGCGCACCCAGGCGGCACGGGATCAGATCGACTGGCTGGCGGGTGATCCGACCGGCGGCGATACCGACAACGTGCTCGTCATCGGCGATCTGAACGCCTATGCACAAGAGGACCCGATCACCGCGTTCGAACAGGCCGGCTATCGCGCCCTGCTCAAGCGGGCCGACGGTTCGCTCTACACGACCTATGTCTTCGATGCCCAGAGCGGCGCACTGGATCACGCCCTGGCCAGCCGCGCGCTGCAGGCCCGTGTGCTGGCCGCGGAGCCGTTCCGAATCAACGCCGACGAGCCGCCGGCACTCGACTACAACGTCGAATACAAATCGCCGGGCCAGGTATCGAATTTTTACAACCCGGGTCCCTATCGCGCCTCCGATCACGACCCCGTCGTGATCCAGCTCGATCTGGCGGCCGCCCCGTGAGGCGGCCGCACCAATCCAACGTTTTTCAACCACCCCACAATCAGGGAGTCCTGCTCATGCCCCGTATCGTTCATATCACCTGTCTGCTCGGCCTGGTCCTTTTCGCCTCAGCCAGCGCCCACGCCGGCATGATCCGCTTTTCCGGTTCGGTCACCGGCTTTGAGGATCTGTCCGGCAACGCCATCGCCGCCCCCGTATCCCCCTTCGCCATCGGCGATACCTTCCAAGGGTTGCTGAGCGTAGTCGACCGGGCGCTGGCGCCCGGCGCCAGTTTCGGCAACGCCGATATCCTCGATTACCGGTTCAGCGTGGGCTGCACATCGCTGACCAATGCCCAAACCTCGATCGGCGGCACGCTCAATGCCGACGGCACGGGACTGGCGGATTTTCTGGCCTTCACTGGCGTGTCGCCGCTCGGCCCGAATTGCAGCCTGTGCTCCGCCGAAATCGACGAAAACGGCTTTTCGGTTCAGAACTTTTTGGCGGGCGGACGTATCGTCGGCGAACTGACGGCATCAATCGGTACGCCGAGCGCGGATGTGCCGGCACCCGGCGGGCTGCTGAGCCTGCTCAGTCTGGCCATGATCGGCGGTCTGAGCTGGATCCGTCGGCCGCGCATGCGCTAGGGCCGATCGGCCGGGCGATATATGCCCGGCTGCATCATATCGAGCCGGTCGGCCTAATACGGGTCGACCGGCTTTTTCACAAGCTGCGGTCGGGCGCTCAGTCGAACAATGAACGCAGCGAGTGGCGAATCCGCTCGTACAGCGAACGGCGGCCGCGTGTCGGCGGGCCGTAGTGGAACAGCGCACCGAGGGTGAGCGCCACCCCGACGACGGCCACGCCGGTGATCAACGGATGTCGACAGACCTCGTCGAGCGCTCGCTGCGCGGTCAAAGGCCGATCGGTCCGGTGATCGAGTCTGGTATTCATCGACAACTCTCCTTGAATGGCGCCTTGACCGGCACCGCGGCTTCCGGGGCGTCGCGACGACGACCGCCGAGATGGTTCGTGGGTTCAGTGTATCCATGAACGACACCGCCCGCGTCAGGGTTTCCACCGAGGGGCGCCGCCGCCGGCGCGCGCTACATTGAGCGCTACGTCCCTACCGAGACCGCGTATGTCTTCACGCCGACCCGACGACTCTGATACCCACGAGATGGCCTATCTGGACAGCGACCGGGAGCGAGAGCGCCAGCGCAGTTTGGCGCTCATGGCCAGCGTCGGCACGCTGATGGTGGCGCTGCGCCGCGGCGGGTTCAGCGGCGCGCTGCTGGGCGCTTTCAGTGGGCTGCTGGCCTATCGTGCATCCACCGGCCGCGGGCTCAAGGGCACGGGAACGGATCTGGCACGACGTGTCGAGCGCACGCTCACCGGTCACCGCGCGGGCCCACTGGAGCTCTCCGCGAGCGTGATGGTCCGGGCCGAGCCCGACAAACTGTATGCGTTCTGGCGCGACTTCTCACGGCTGCCGGAGATCATGCAATCGATCACCGCCGTCGAGACCACGGCCGACGGGCATACCCGCTGGCATGCGATCACACCGACCGGCCAGACCCTGCAATGGGACACCGAGATCATCGAGGACGTACCCGACCAGCGTATCGCCTGGCAGAGCCTGGAGGGCGCCGACGTGCCCCAGCGCGGAGAAATCCGCTTCGTGCCCGGCCCGCCGGAGCGCGGCACCCGGGTTGAACTGGACTTGCGCTATACCCTGCCGCACGGTTTGCTTAGCGCGGCACCGCTGAGCTTTGTCAACGCGCTGTCGCGTGAAACGGTGCGAGAGGATCTGCGCCGGTTCAAGCAGGCCATGGAAACCGGCGAAGTACCTACCGCCGCAGTGCACGCCGAGCACCACGACGCCAGCGAGCGACCGTCGTGAGGGCCGTCTGCTGGCACGGCGCGCACGACATGCGTGTGGACACAGTGGCCGATCCGCGGATTCTCAATCCGCGCGATGCCATCATCAAGGTCACCGCCACGGCGATCTGCGGTTCCGATCTGCATCTGTACGGCGGTTTCCTGCCCGGTATGCAGGCCGGCGATATCGTCGGCCACGAATTCATGGGCGAAGTCGTCGAACTCGGCTCGGCGGTCGCCAATCTGTCCCTTGGCGACCGGGTGGTGGTGCCGTTTACCATCGCCTGTGGACAGTGCTATTTCTGCGACAGCGGCTACCATTCGCTGTGCGACAACTCCAACCCCAATGCAGGCGTGGCCGAGAAGATGTGGGGTCAATCGCCCGCGGGGCTGTTCGGCTATACCCATATTCTGGGTGGCTATGCCGGCGGACAGGCGGAATACGTTCGTGTGCCCTACGCCGACGTCGGCCCGATGAAGGTACCGGAATCGGTATCCGACGAGCAGGCATTGTTCTTGACCGATATCTTCCCCACCGGCTACCAGGCGATTGCCCAGTGCGATCCGAAGCCGGACGACACCGTGGCCATCTGGGGTTGTGGGCCAGTCGGCCAGTTCGCGATTGCCAGCGCGAAGATGCTGGGCGCGGCTCGCGTGATCGCGATCGACACCGTGCCGGAACGCCTGGATATGGCAGCCCGGCAACACGGCGCGGAAACGCTGGATGCACGCGAAGTGGGCAACACGCTACGGCTGGTCGAGCGGCTGCGCGACATGACCGCGGGTCGAGGGCCCGATATCTGTGTCGATGCGGTAGGCCTGGAGGCGCATGGCGTGGGCCTCGAGTACTGGTACGACAATATCAAGCAGACCCTGCAGATGGAGACAGCGCGTCCGATCGTGCTCCGTCAGGCGATCATGGCCTGTCGCAAGGCCGGTACGGTATCGATCCCCGGCGTCTACGGTGGCATTGCCGATAAGATCCCCGTAGGCGCATTGATGAACAAGGCGCTGACCGTCAAGACCGGCCAGACTCATGTCCAGCATTATCTCAAGCCGCTGATGGACCACGTCGAACGCGGCGATATCGATCCCAGTTTCGTGATCACTCATCGCATGAGGCTCGACCAGGCCCCGGAAGCCTACCGGATGTTTCAGGCGCGTCAGGACAATTGCATCAAGGTGATGATGCGTCCCTGAGCCGCGACTCGATCGTCACCCGTACGCGGACCGGCTCGCCCACAGCCGTCGAGATCTTGACGGCGTGCGGCGGCGCGGCCCGGCAAGCCGCGATCGTTGCGGTCGCGGCATGTGCCGCAAGCCGTTTCGATTCGGCCGCCGGTGCATATCCTTTGCGTGCCGAGCCTTACGGGAACCGCCGGGGTTGCGCACGGGCCGATGCCAGTCCGTTTACGGCCTGTTAACGCAGCGATCGGTCACTGGCTATCGAATTTAAACAGCGGCTACATCGACACTGGCTGGCCCACACGCAACGCCACGTATCGAGTGAAACCGGCACGCCTGAAACTGGGTTTCGACCACTACTGGGCCGCGGTGCAGCGCGTGATCGGCGTGCTGCTGATCTTCTTTTCGGCGGCCATGCTCATACCGGCGATGATCGCTCTGGCTTACGGCGACGGCGGATTCGAAGCGTTCGTGCAGAGCTTCGGCATCGGTCTGGCCGCGGGCCTGTTGCTATGGGTGCCGGTGCGTCACGTGCATCGCGACCTGAGAATCCGCGAAGGCTTTCTCATCGTCACGCTGTTCTGGCTCGTGCTCGGCCTGTTCGGGGCCTTGCCGTTCGTGCTCGCCGCCCGACCGGAGATGACGTTCACCAACGCGGCCTTCGAGTCCGTCTCCGGGCTGACCACCACGGGCGCCACTGTTCTGACCGGGCTCGATACCCTGCCGCACGCGATCTTGTTCTGGCGCCAGCTGCTGCACTGGATCGGCGGCATGGGCATCATCGTACTGGCCGTGGCCATTCTGCCGATGCTGGGCGCCGGCGGCATGCAACTGGTCAAGGCTGAAACACCCGGCCCGATCAAAGACGACAAGCTCACACCGCGTATCAAAAAGACTGCCGCTTCGCTGTGGTGGACCTACACCACGATCACCCTCGCCTGTGCCGCCACCTACTGGGCACTGGGCATGGAGCCCTTCGATGCCATCACGCATGCGTTCGCCACCCTGGCAACCGGCGGGTTTGCCAACTATGACACCAGTCTGGCGTATTTCCAGAGCGATGCGATTCTCGTCGCCGCCATCGTGTTCATGGTCATCTCGGGGGCCAGCTTCTCGCTGCACTTTCTGAGTTGGCGCACCGGCAGCCTCCGGCCGTACCTGCGCAACCTCGAATGCCATACCTATCTGGCGATCCTCGGCACCACCAGCTGTCTTGTCGCCGTCGTGCTCTATGTTCAAGGCATCTTCGAGATGCCCGGCGAGGCCATGCTGCAGGCTACTTTTCAGGTGGTATCGATCATGACCGACACCGGCTTTGCCAGCACCGATTTTTCCGTCTGGCCGAGCTTCGTGCCCGTACTGCTGATGCTCATTGCGTGCATTGGCGGCTGTGCGGGCTCGACGTCGGGCGGCATCAAGATCGTGCGGCTGGTACTGCTGATCAAACAGACGCGACGCGAGCTGCTCGGGCTGATCCACCCAAGTGCGACCTTCTCGATCAAGCTCGACGATCGCGTGCTCTCCGATCGAGTCGTGAAGGGCGTCTGGGCCTTCTTCTTTCTATATGTCGCCGGCTTCGCGGCCATGGTGCTGCTGCTGATGGCGCTCGGGCTGTCTGGGCTGACCGCGTTTTCGGCTGTGGCTGCGTGTATCAACAACATGGGCCCAGCGCTGGGTGCGGCCGCATCCAACTTCCTGCCGATCGATGCGCCAGCGAAGTGGCTGCTGATCGTGGCCATGATCGGCGGCCGCCTGGAGATATTCACGCTACTGGTGATCTTTACGCCAGAGTTCTGGCGGCGCTGGTAAATTCGAGCGGATCAGCCCTGCGGCTGGCTTGCCAGGCGATAGCCGACGCCAGGCTGACTGACGATACGCCCGGGATGGTCGCCGGCATCGGTCAGCTTCTTGCGCAGCCGTTGAATATAGACCCGCAGATAGGCCGTATCATGCGCATGCCCCGGCCCCCATATCTGGTCGAGACACTCGCGATGGGCCACCAGCTTGTCGCGATGCTGCATCAGCAGGCGCAGCAGCTCGAACTCCTTGGGCGTGAGCTCGAGCCTGCTTTCACCGAGCCGCACCCCGTGATCGGCCGGATCCAGCGTCAGCTGACCGGCCACCAGTCGACCCCGTTCGTCGCTGCGCCAGGCCTTGCGCCGGAACGCACGGATACGGGCCGCCAGCTCGCCGAAGTCGAACGGCTTGGTCAGGTAATCGTCCGCACCGTTGTCCAGCGCACGGATCTTTTCCGCCTGCGAGTCGCGTACCGAGAGCACGATCAGCAGCGCCTGGCTCACCCCGCGTATGGCGGGCACCAGTTCCTGGCCATCAAGATCCGGAAGGCCCAGATCCAGAATCACCAGTTCCGGACGCCGGGCGCCCAGCAGGCGAAGCCCTTCGGCCGCGTCGACCGCCTCGACGACGTCATAACCTTCGATCTTGAGGCCGATGCGCAAAAAACGGCGGATACCATCGTCATCGTCGATCACCAGTGCTTTCATACCGCCGGCCACATCATTTCGATGACCGTGCCCCGTTGGTCGGACGGAGCGACGGCCCGGATCGAGCCATTCATGAGCTCGACGAGTTCCTTGCAGATCGAAAGACCCAATCCCGAACCGCGAGCGTCCTGATCGGCATTTCGCACCCGGTAGAACAGATCGAATATACGGTCGCGTTCGACCGCCGCCACGCCGGGCCCGTTATCGATGACGCGCAGCATCAACTGCGCGCCGCATGCCCGGCTGGTCACGGTGATCTCGCAGTCCGGACCGGCATATTTGATCGCATTCTCGATCAGGTTGGCCAGAACCCGTCTGAACAGCAGCGGGTCGGCGCGCAGCGCGCGCGCATCGGTCGCCAGGGCGTAGTTTATCGGCCGCCGCGCCACGCCGAGCGAGGCATGGGCGGCTTCGACCTCTTCACGGATATCGCAGACCCTGATTTCCGGACGTAGCGCGCCATAGCCCAAACGCGTCATGTCGAGCAGATTCTGCACGAAGCGGTCGAGTCGACCGGTCTGCTCGACCACACCGTCGAGCAACTCCTGACGGTCGAGCGCCGACAGTTCGTCGTGGCGATCGCGCACCAGCGCGGCGCTGCCGAGAATCGAGGCCAACGGCGTACGCAGGTCGTGGGAAACCGCCGACAACAGCGTCGCCCGGAGGCGCGCGGTCTCCTGGGCGAACTGGGCGGACTCGATCTCGGCGCCGAGGGTGATTCGGCTCAGGGCTACCGCGCTCTGATCGCGTACCGCATGCAGCAGGCGCTGCTCTTCAACGCCCAGCCGGCGGTTGCGGTCGGCGAAGGTGATACCGATTACCCCCAGCACGGAGTCGGAGCCGCGCATCGGAAGAAAGTACCAGCGACAGTTCGGCAACGTGCCGGTGCCACGTCCGGCTGCTTCGTTGTGATCGCGCGCCCAGCGTGCCGTGGTGTAGTCCAAATCGATCAGCCCTTCGCTGCCGGCATGGCCGGCCACATGTGCCAGCCGATCCTCGGCGCTCGGATACAGCACGACACTATCGCCGTCGAAAGCCGCATCCAGATATTCGGTGATCGCCCAGGCCAGGTCATCCACGCCCACCGCGCCAGCGATACGTCGGGAAAAATCGTAGAGACGCGCGTTGCGCTCCTCGGAGCCGCGGATCAGGGCCATCTGATCGCGTACCCGCGCGGCCTGATTGCCGGCCAGCAGGGATACGATCAGGAACGACAGCAGGGTCAGAACATCGCGACGCTGGTAGACCGTGAACGTGTATTCGGGCGCGGTGAACAGAAAATTGAACATCAAGAAGCTGGTCAAGCTCGTCACTATCGCCGCCGCGATGCCGCGTCGTACCGCAACCACCAGCACGGCACACATGAACACCATGGACAGCGCACCGGTCTCCAGTACGAACGACAGCGGCCAGGCGACCGTGCCGGCAACCGCCGATGCGATCGCGACATACAGCAGGTCGATGCGCGACGGCCAAAGCGTCGGTGCGGTCAGCCGAGGCAGGATACGTCCGGCCTTGGTCGCTGTTCTGTCCGCAGCCGCCAGCGTGACGACGAACTCATCGGCTTCGCGCATGAGCGCACTGCCGAGCGACCGACGGAACGCCAGCCAGCGCAGCCGGCGCGTGGACCGGCCGACCAGTATCTCGGTGACGTTGTGGGCCCGGGCATAGGCCTTGATTTCGTCGACGAGATCGAAACCGGTGATCGTGGCGATCTGGGCGCCCAGCGTCTCGGCCAGGCGCAGCGCCTCCCGCGTGGCACGGCTTTCACCGCTGATCGCTGTACCGCGTTTGACGTGTGCCACGATCCACGAAGCCAGACGGCGCTCGGCCAGGCGCTTGCCCAGACGTACCAGCACATCGGCTTCGCGGCCATCGCCCACGACGACGAGCAAACGCTCGTGCGCGGACCAAACATGGCCTTCGGCACGGGTGCGCAGATGCGTACGGACGTCAGCATCCACGCGCTCGGCGGCGGCGCGCAGTGCGATTTCCCGCAAGGCAGCGAGGTTGCCCGGCGAGAAGAAATGCTCGACCGCGCGCGCGGCCTGCTCGGGCACGTAGACCTTACCGGCATGCAGGCGCTGGATCAGCTCATCCGGCGGCAGGTCGACGACCTCGATCTGGTCGGCCTGTTCGAGAACCCGGTCGGGCACGGTCTCACGTACGCGTATGCGGCTGATCCGGGCCACAACATCGTTGAGCGATGCCAGGTGCTGAACATTGAGCGTGGTGAACACGTCAATGCCGGCTTCGCGCAGCTCCTCGATATCCTGCCAGCGCTTGTCGTGCCGGCTACCGGGGATATTGCTGTGGGCCAGCTCGTCGATCAGCGCCAGGTCCGGGCCCGCAGCCAGGATGCCGTCAAGATCGAGCTCCTCGAACTGACGGCCGCGATAGCGGATCCGGGTCAGCCCCAGCGCGGGAATGCCTCGCACGAGCCGGGCGGTCTCCTCGCGGCCGTGGGTCTCGACAACGCCGATCAGTACATTCGTGCCGGCATCGGCCAGCGCACGCGCCTCGGCCAGCATCTCGTAGGTCTTGCCCACCCCGGGCGCGGCGCCGAGAAAGATCTTGAGCTGACCGCGCCGGCGCGAAGCGCTTACCCGGTCGGCCTGCTCGAGCAGCGCATCGGGATCAGGACGGGCGTCGGCGTGATCGGCGTTCATGCACGTAGTCTATTGAATCCTATCCAGGGCGAGATTGAGTTCCAGCACGTTGACCACCGGCGCCCCGCCGATGGCCCGGGTCCAGCCCTGCTCGGTATGCTCGTCGATGAGTGCATACAGCGCTGCCCGGTCCAGGCCGCGTGCGCCGGCCACCCGCCCAACCTGGTATCTGGCCGCAGCGGTGGTGATATGCGGGTCCAGCCCGGAGCCTGAAGCCGCCACCAGGTCGGCCGGCACCGGGCGCTTGGCGGTCGCGCCGACACGGACAGCGATCTGCTGTGCGCGTTCGGTGAGCCTGGCGCTGACAGGCGACAGGTTCGAGCCGCCGGCCGCATCGGCGGCGTAGTCCACTGCCGAAGGGCGCGGCCAGAAATAGCTGTCCTCGACGAATGCCTGAGCGATGCGCGACGAACCCACGATACGCCCGTCGCGCTCGATCAGACTGCCCTGGGCGCTGGCCGGGACGCCGATTCGTGCAAAAGCCAGGATCACGGCCGGATACGCGATACAGCAGATCAGCAACGTCACGCCCATCAGCCGCAGCGTGGTGACGATATCTTTCATGACACAGCTCCTAGGCCAGTCCGGCCATGGTCAATACGACATCGATGAGCTTGATCCCCACAAACGGGGCCACGAGTCCGCCCAATCCGTAGATCAACAGGTTGCGGGACAGTAGTTCGTCGGCGGATACGGCACGATAGGCCACGCCGCGCAGCGCGATCGGCACCAGCGCCGGGATCACCAGCGCGTTGAAGATCACCGCCGAGAGAATCGCCGAACGCGGGCTGGTCAGGTCCATGACGTTGAGCGCGCCGAGCTGGGGCAGAGCGACCACGAAGATTGCCGGCAGGATCGCGAAATACTTGGCCACATCGTTGGCCACGGAAAAAGTGGTCAGCGATCCTCGGGTCATGAGCATCTGCTTGCCGACCTCGACCACGCTGATCAGCTTGGTCGGACTGGAGTCGAGATCCACCATGTTGCCCGCCTCCTTGGCCGCCTGCGTGCCGGTATTCATGGCCACTGCCACGTCGGCCTGGGCCAGCGCCGGCGCATCGTTGGTACCGTCGCCGGTCATCGCCACCAGGTGCCCCTTGGCCTGATAGTCTCGGATGAGTTCGAGCTTGGCTTCCGGCGTGGCTTCGGCGAGAAAGTCGTCGACTCCGGCCTCTGCGGCAATGGCGGCGGCGGTGGTCGCGTTGTCGCCGGTGATCATCACTGTTTTCACGCCCATTCGACGCAGCTCGGCGAAACGTTCCTTGATCTGCGGTTTGACGATGTCCTTGAGGTGGATGACGCCGAGCACGCGCTCGTGGTCGGCCACGACCAACGGCGTGCCGCCGGCTTCCGAGACGCGGCGGACCGTGCGATCCAGCGCGCCGGGCACCTGCCCACCCTGGTTGTTCACCCAAGCGGTGATCTGCGAGGCAGCGCCCTTGCGAATCGGCCGGCCATCGAGATCGACACCGCTCATCCGCGTGGCCGCCGAAAACGCGATCGCTCGACCACCGATCGATTCGATCGTACGCTCCTCCAGGCCATACCGTTGGCGCGCGAAGCTCACGATACTGCGCCCCTCGGGTGTTTCGTCGGCCAGCGATGCCAGCTCGGCGGCCTCGGCCAGGTCGCGTTCGACGACCCCGGGCATGGCAACGAACGCATCGGCCTGACGATTGCCGAAGGTGATCGTGCCGGTCTTGTCCAGCAACAGGATATCGGCATCGCCGGCCGCCTCGACCGCGCGACCGCTCATGGCGACGACGTTGCGTGCGCCCAGCCGGGCCATGCCGGCAATGCCGATCGCTGCGAGCAGCGCACCGATGGTGGTCGGGATCAGACACACCAGCAACGCCACCAGTGTAGGCACATCGATGACCGCGTCGAAATAGCCGGCCAGCGGATACAGGCCGATACAGACCATCAGGAACATCAGGGTGAAGCCGGCGAGCACGATCGTCAGCGCGATCTCGTTGGGCGTTTTCTGCCGGTTCGCGCCTTCGACCATGCCGATCATTCGATCGAGAAATGACTGACCGGGCTCGGTCGTGACCTCCACGACGATCGCGTCCGACAGCACGCGTGTGCCGCCGGTGACCGCCGAGCGGTCGCCGCCGGATTCGCGAATCACCGGAGCCGATTCGCCCGTGATTGCGGACTCGTCCACCGAGGCGATGCCTTCGACCACGTCACCGTCGGCTGCGATGGTCTCACCGGCCTCGACGAGAATGCGATCGCCCTTTCTGAGTTCGGGCGCCGCCACCTGTTCGGCGAGTCCGGCATCGCACAGACGCCCATCGGCGGGCAAACGGCGGGCGGTGAGATTGCGACGAGCACCGCGCAGACTTGCCGCCTGGGCCTTGCCGCGCGCCTCGGCGAGCGCCTCGGCGACATTGGCCAGATAGACCGTACCCCACAGCGCGATCGTCAGTGCCGCGAAATAGCCCGCGGAGCCGGCGGCCGCGCCGCTGCCCAGCAAAGCCACGATCAGATATAGGGTGGTGAGCACCGCCCCGATTTCTGTCACGAACATCACCGGATTGTTGATCATGCGACGTGGGTCGAGCATTCCTAGGGCAGCGACCAGCGCCGACGGCACGGCCCGGGTATCGAGAACGGGGCCGCGCGGTTTGTCCGGCGCGTCGATGGTCTGGTTGTCCTCACTCATGATCAGGCACTCCCGGCCAGATGCTCGGCCATCGGGCCGAGTACACCCAAAGGCATGAACAACAACGCGCCGACGATGAGCACGGTGCCCAGAAGGATCGCGGCAAACAGCGGCGTGTCGACCCGAAACGTGCCGGCACTTTCCGGCGCGCTGCGTTTGGCCGCCAGCGAGGCAACGATGGCCAGCGGCGCAATGATGGGAATGAAACGTGCCAGCAGCATCACCACGCCGGTCGCGATGTTCCAGGCCACGGTGTTGTCGCCTAGGCCTTCAAAGCCCGAGCCGTTGTTGGCAGCTGCCGACGAGAACTCGTAGACGATCTCGGACAGACCGTGGCTGCCGGGATTGGCGGTCGTGGCCGCGCCCCAGCCGGTGACCACGAACAGCGCCGTGCCGCCGACAATGAACAGTGGATGCGCCAGCAGCGCGAGCGTGGCGAGTTTCATCTCCCTGGCCTCGACCTTGCGGGTCAGGTATTCGGGTGTGCGCCCGACCATCAGCCCGGCCAGGAACACGGCTACGATGATGAATATGAACAGGTTGATGAAACCCACACCGACCCCACCGAAGGTCACGTTCAGCCACATGCCGATCATCGGCATCAGCCCCGTCAACGGATTGAGCGAATCGTGCATGGCGTTGACCGAGCCGTTTGATGTGGCGGTCGTCGACACCGCCCACAGCGGGCCGGCGGCGCCGCCAAAGCGCAGTTCCTTGCCCTCCAGGTTCGGGGCCTCGGCCACTGGCAGATCTGCGAACGCTCGAGTCGGGGCCTGTTCCGTGACCACCGCCGCCGCGCCCAGGCCGATGAACAGCGTCAGCATGACGGCAAAGATCACCGTCGCGTGACGCCTGCGCCCGGTCATACGGCCGAACATCCACACCGTGGCCATCGGGATGAGCAGGATCGCCACATTCTCGACGATGTTGGATACAAAGCCCGGGTTTTCGAACGGATGGGTGGAATTAGGACCAAAGAAGCCGCCGCCGTTCGTGCCCAGCTGTTTGATCGCAACCACCGCTGCGACCGGCCCCCGGGCAATGATCTGGGTGAGGCCTTCCAGCGTGTGCGCCACAGCTGCACCCTGCAGCGTCATCGGCACGCCGGTCATCACCAGCAGCGGCGCCACGATCATCGCCAGGGGCAACAGGAGCAACACCGTTGCTCGCCATACGTCGCGATAGAAGTTGCCAAGCGTGGCGCTGCCGGCCAGGCCACGGCAGAGCGCGACCACCGCCGCGATGCCGGTGGCCGCGGACACGAACTGCAACCACATGATCGAAAAGAGCTGCGTGAAATAAGACAGCGACTGCTCGCCTGAATAGTGCTGCAGATTCGTGTTGGCCGTGAAGCTCGCCGCGGTGTTGAAGGCCAGCGAGGGCTCGAGTCCGGCCTTGCCGTCCGGGTTGAGCGGTAACACGCCCTGGCTGACGAAGATCAGATAGGCCAACGTGAACATGGCCAGATTGAACAAGAGCATCGACAACGCATAGCCCTGCCAGCTCTGTTCCGTGTCGGCGGCCGAACCGAACAACTTGCCTGCCGCCCGTTCGAACCCCTGACGTGCGCGCCACATTCGGCCGGGCTGCATCGCCCAGGCCATATAGCGACCCAAGGGCACCGACAGCGCGATGGCCGCGCTCAGAACCCCCAGCGGGAGTAACCACTCATTCATGGCCCGGCTCTCCTAGAATCGTTCAGGACGAACGATCACGTAGACCAGATAGGCCAGACAGCCCACCGTGGCCGCGATCACCACCCAACCCAGTAGGGCGTCCATCAGATGCGCCCGCAGATATGAACGAACACGGCGAGTGCGGCAAAACACACAGGCCCCAGACCAAACATCAGTAGCGACATCGCCGTGTCTCCTGGACATGGATTCCGATGCCTGAATGTTGGAGCGTGCAGGCGTATCAATGCGATACGCATTCACGGTCCCCCATATAAACAAGCGATAAACGACCGGTCGGAGGGGCTGGCCGGCCGCGTCATCCCTGAGCGAGGCCCGGCGGCCTGCAGTGACTGACCCGCCGGGCTGCGTATGACGGGCCACGACCGACAGCGGCGCGCCTCGGCCGAGAATGTGTCGGTCACGCGCTACGCCTTCTCGGCGGCTCGTGCATTGGCTACACTGGCCGGATGCACGATACAGACACCCTGAGCCGGATCGCGGCTCAACTCGAGCGTATTGCCGATGTTCAGGAAGCTCGCCTGGCCGATGCGCGACGTGCGGTCGGCGGCGACGTCGATTGGTCGGCGCAGGCGTTCCGGTGGCGCGATGACGGCCGTCTGCAGGCGATCGATACGCCCCAGGCGCTGCCCCTGGACCGGCTGCATGGTATCGATACCCAGAAACAGCGGCTGCTTGCCAATACGCGTCAGTTCCTGGCGGGAGCGCCGGCCAACAACGCCCTGCTGTGGGGCTCGCGCGGATCGGGCAAGTCGTCGCTGGTCAAGGCCCTGTTGCCCGAGTTCGCCGAGGCCGGCCTGCGTATCGTCGAAGTGCCCGCCCATCGGCTGGTCGACCTGCCGGATCTGGTGGCCACGCTGGCAGAGCGCGACGAGAAGTTCATCGTGTTTTCCGACGATCTGTCGTTCGAGGCCGGCGATGGCAGCTACAAGGCGCTCAAGGCGGTGCTGGACGGCTCGCTGGCCGCCGCTCCAGCCAATGTGCTGATCTATGCGACCTCCAATCGGCGTCATCTGCTGCCGGAGTTCCAGTCCGAGAACCAGGCGGCCCAGCAGGTCGACGGCGAAATTCATCATGGTGAAGCCGTCGAGGAAAAGATCTCGCTGTCCGAACGCTTCGGGCTATGGCTGTCGTTCTATCCGTTCGACCAGCGCAACTATCTGGAGATCGCAGCCCGGCATCTGATCGCATTCGGCCAGCCCGCCGAAATCGGCGTCGATGCCCCATGGGAACGCGCGGCACTGCAATGGGCCCTGGCGCGCGGCACGCGCAGCGGCCGTACCGCCGAACAGTTCGCCCGCGACTGGACCGGCCAGCAGGTGGTATCGAAAACGGCGTGATCCATCCCGGCCGGTGTATCGGTCGGGTTATCGGATTTGTCGGGATCGGCCAAGTGAAGCCAACTGGTCTCTCACGACGATCGGTCGGCCGCGCTGACGATCGATCACGCCATGGGCGGGCAGCCTAACCGGCGCGGGTTTGCTGCTCCGCGGCCTTCAGCGTCTGGCCGCAGCGCCGACAGATATAGTCGGTGCCCTGCCGGGCCCGCTTGTGGCGGATGCTGGTCAGCCAGGCCGGCTCGTCACAACCGCACTCGTAGCGAAAACGCTTGAGCTGACGACTCGGCTCGGCCGGCAGCGTATGACAGGGCGCCGGGTCCACGCCGAAGGCCCGCATCAACGTCTTCCACTCGTGACCGTGCGGCTTGGCACGGCGTCCATACAGACGAAACACTACGACATGGGCCACCTCGTGCGGCACGGTATCGTCGAGCATTTCATGCGGATGCGATGCCAGAAGTGCTGCGTTGATCCGAATATGGATCTGTCGCGAGCGGCGCGCGAATACCGCCTGCCCTGCGGCTCGGCCTTTCAGGTCGAACCGTACATCGGGCACGGGCAGGCGGCGTGGGCCGACTTCGAAGATCGTACGGGCCCGCTCGATCCAGTAGGCCGTACGCCGGATGGCCTGCGTCTGGAGGTCCAGGCCATCCTCGAGCGCGAGCTCGTGCTGACGGGCATCGGTCATTAGGGGCGGCGATTCGGGCAAACCAGCACCTCAGGATACCTGCTTGCGCGGGTGGCCGTGTGCCGGTAATGGCGTTCCCGGAGGTGCCGTCATCACCCGGATCTGTCGCAGAGCCAGACGCTGCCGGCGAATCCAGTCGGCATCCGCCAGCCGATCACGTAGGCAGTAGGGAAAGCGCTGGCTGAGTTCGGCCAGGCGCCGGTCGACTGCGGCGCGCGCCTGTACCAGCCGTTGCAGTTCGACGCGCAGTCGTCGAATGTCTGCACCCTGGTCGGGTGTTGCCGTCAGGCCTTGTGTGCGGGCCAGGCAGTCGCGCAATGCGACGACGTCGCCGGCTCGATAGGCTCGCAGCACCATGGGCCATTGCTGTGCACGCATATCGTATGCCGCTTCCGGCCGAACCTGCGGATGCATCAGCGCCAGCAGGCCGCGGAACATGGCTCGCGCGTCGGCGGCCTCGCCGCCTGTCAGCACCGGCCAGCCGGCCCGTTCGGCCAGCTGCTCGGCGACCTCGTGATCGGCGCGCGCTACGGCACCGGGTTGCAGATCGCCGAAGGCGGCCCAATAGCGGGAGGCCCATTCCGGGCCATCGTGAAAGCGCCAGTCAGCCTCGATGGACAGCGCACGCGATAACGCACGCCGCTCGGCGAGAATGTCGTCGCGCAGCCGGGCGGCGGCGGGATGAGTCAGTCGGATCGCGGTGGTCTTGGCCATGACATTCCCCTGTGTGGTCGTTCCTGTCGGTACGGCACACAGCATGGCGCGGGGGGTGGGTCAGAACGCGACCCTGAGCTGTATGAATCTACACGTCGGCATATCGGGCCACGGCCTGACGCAGTCGTAGGGCGGCCTGGCGCCGCAGATCGGACGGCGCGAGTACTTCCACCTCGGCGCCGTGGGCCAGCACGTCGTGCAGCAATTCGGCGCTGGCCGAGTACGGCACGCGCAGCTCGTAGCCGCCGTCCTCGAGCCACCGGCCCACCTGATCGGGATGCCATTGCTCGTCGGCGACCCAGCGCGCGGCGGTGGCGCTGAAACGCAGTATCGCGACATCAGAGGCCGTGCCCGAAAAGATGCCGTAACCGTCGCCCAGTTCGGCATCCAGTGCCGCACTGTCCATATCGATAGCTGGCGTATCCAGCGTATCGGCGTCCTGGATACGGTCGAGCGAGAAGCTGCGCAGCCCCTCGGCGTCGTGGCACCAGGCATCGAGATACCAGTTATCGCGGTAGTAGATCAGCCGCTGCGGCGAGACCCGGCGTTCCGAGACCTGGTCTCGTGCCCGGCCGTGATAGCGAATCACTGCCTGACAGCGCATGGCCAGTGCCCCGGCCACGTCGGCGAACGCCGGGCCCGGACGGCGTGCAGTCGCCCGTAGTATGCGCGTGCGTCGCGACAATTCACCGGTACCCATCGCACGGCTTTCCAGAATCCTTTCCAGCCGCTTGCGCATGGGTGCGAGATCGCTCGAGAGCAGTCCCGGCTGGAGGGTCTCGAGCAGTTGATCCATGGCCAGCAACGAAACCAGCTCCGAGGCGTTGAACCACAACCCGGGCAGTTCGAAATGCGCATCGGATTCGCCCGCATAGTAGTAGCCGTTGTATTCGCGGTCGTACTCGATCGGCGCATCCAGATACAGCCGCATATCCCGAATGATGCGCTTGACCGTGGCCGGTGAGCACTCCAGGCGCGCTTCCAGCGTGGCCTTGGGAATCGGATGGCGCGCCCCGGCGAGTTGCTTGTGCAGGGCATAGATACGGTCGAATACGTTCATGGGCCCAGTCTAGCCGCCGCGGCCCCGGCTGTGACACGAACGGCCTTGGAACCTATCTGTTCCTGCCCGGTCCGACGATACGGGCACTTGCGTCGCGCGGGTCGCCCGCTGAACCGGGCGACGGGTGTCGCGCGCGCCTATCGCCGGTTGCCTGTCCCGACACGCCCTGGCCGCGCTTGCAGCTAGCAACCGCTGTCCACACACTGACGTATGCTTATTACTCGACCTTCGTCGTACCCCGCTTGATGATCCGACTCCACGAAACGATCCGCGTGAATCGCACGCGTGGCGATTGCTATCGCTATCTGGCGGATTTTTCCACCTGCGAACAGTGGGATCCGGGCGTATACCGCGCGGCCAAGACCACGCCGGGCGCGCCCGGGCCGGGCACACGCTTTACGGTGACAGTACGTTGGCTCGCCGGCCGGACCACGCTCGACTACGAACTGGTCGATCTCAAGGTCGATCGCCGTATCGAGCTGCACGGCACCGGCGCCGGTCTCGATACTCGAGAAGTGATCGCCTTCGACGACAATCCCGATGGCAGCACGACCATCGACTATCGCGCGGATTTCACCCTCGGCAAGGCCCTGCGGGTCGCGGCCCCGGGCAGCCGGCTGATCCTGCGTCGCATGGCCCGCCGTGCCGTACGCGGCCTGGCACGTGCGCTGGAGATCGACCCGCGCCCGCCGCACCAGGGATGGTTCAGCTATGCGGCCGACCGTAGCGTGGTCGCCGCCGCCCCGGCCTTTACCGAACGCGGGTATCTGGCCATGGAGGACAAGGCGCACAGCCAGTTCATGGACGATCGCACCATCGCGGTAACCGGCGCGACGGGCGGCATCGGCCTGGCCGTGGCCTGCGAGTACGCGCGCCTGGGCGCCACGCTCTTGCTCGTCGGCCGCGACACCGCCCGGCTAGGCCAAGCCCGCCAGCGAATCGCCGACTTCGCCGACGGCACCCCCGATCGTATTCATCTCTACGAGGCAGATCTGCTCGACGCGTCGCAGACTCGTGCGGCCGCCGAGCGCATTGCTGCCGAGCATCCGAGGTTGGATGTACTCGTCAACAACGCCGGGGCGCTGTTCGACAGCCACGCGCTTACCGACGACGGCTTCGAGCGCAGTGTCGCCATCAACCTGGTCGCGCCGTTCGTACTCACCGAGGGCCTGATGACCCCGCTCGTCGCCGCGCACGGACGGGTGGTCAATATGTCCAGCGGCGGCATGTATCTGCAACCACTGGTGGTCGAGGACATGAACTTCGAATCCGGCGAGTACAGTGGCACCAAGGCCTATGCGCGTGCCAAACGCGGCCTGGTTGCGCTGACCCGCCACTGGGCCCGGCGCTATGCCGAGACCGGAGTTCGCTTCAACGCCATGCATCCCGGCTGGGTCGCCACCGCCGGCGTGACCGAGGCCCTGCCCGGTTTCGACAAGGTCATGCATCGGCTGCTGCGCGATGCCCGCATGGGCGCGGATACCGCGGTCTGGCTGGGGGCTTCGGCGGCTGCCGAAACCTGCCAGGGACAGTTCTTTCTAGACCGCACGCCCCATCCCACGGCGGTGGTGCCGGGCACCCAGGTCAAGCCGAGTCAGGCCCAGGCGCTGTACGCCTGGCTACGCAATCAGACCGGTATTCGGGTTCATGGCGTCGGATAGCAAGGAACAACGCGATCGCCGCCGGCGCATATTCGGAGCCGGTGTACGCAGCTTGGGCCGCAGCGTGCTGCATACGGTCCCCGGCTACGATCGTGCGCGCAGCTGGCAGAAGACCGGTCAGGACTGGTTCGACACGCTCGGGCATCTCAAGGGCGCGGCCATGAAACTGGGCCAGATTGCCTCGCAATATCGGGACTTCCTGCCCGAACAGCTGGCCGATCAGCTCGCCCGGCTGCAACGCGATGCCGAACCCTGGGATTTCGAGCGGCTCGAACCCGTGCTGGCCGACAGCTGGAGCGATGCTCAGTGGGCCGACATCGAGACCATCGAACCGGAGGCGATGGCTGCTGCGTCGATCGGCCAGGTCCACGTCGCCCGTCTGGTCGACGGACGGACCGTGGCGGTGAAGATCCGCTACCCGGGCGTCGCCGATGCGGTGGATGCCGACATCGCCAACCTCGGCCGCCTGCTCAAATTGTCGCGCTTTCTGCCGGTGCGCGGCTCGGATATCGATGCCCTGCTGGCCGAACTGCGCGACCGATTCATCGAGGAAACCGATTATCGCCACGAGCTGAGCAATCTGCTGGCGCTGCGGGCCATGGCGCTGCCCGAACATCGTCTGCCCGAGCCGGTCACACATTTGTGCGGCGATCAGGTACTGGTGACCACATTGGTCCATTCGGATCCGATCGCCCGAGCGCCCGCACGGCTGGGCCAGGCCATCGTGCAGGCAATCAATCTGCAGGTGTTTACCCACGGCGGGCTGCATGCCGATCCGCACCCGGGCAATTTCGGGGTCACCGAAGACCAACAGGTCGCGCTCTACGATTTCGGCTGTGTGAAGTTCTTCGATACGACGACCCGCGCAGCGTTACGGGATGTGATCGCGGCCGCCCTCGACGAACGCTGGCGCGACGTGCACGATGCCCTCGAACGCCTCGGCGTGGTCTCGCCTGGGTCGTGGGACAAGCACGGCACGACGTATGCCGAAATCTACGCGCGCCATGCGGCGGCCTCGATCGGGCCGCTGCGCAACCGGCCGCACTACGTGTTCGCCGACGACGGGTTGATCGAATCGATCCGTGCCGAAATCCGGGCATCGCTGCGCCATTGGAAACTGTTCAACGCTGCCCCGGACCTTGTGTTTCTGATGCGAACGCTCAGCGGCCTGTACTGGATACTGCGCGCCATGAACGCCGAGGCCGATCTCTACGCAGAGCTGGAAGCCATCGCTGCCGGAGCATACGGCCCGCCCGAACCGGGCTGAGGACGACGGGACTCGTTTGGGCTAGAATCGGCGCCTGTCGACACGCGCGGCGCTCACGCCCTGCCCGGGTTCCCTCACCCCGGCTTTTTTAAAAAGGACACCATGCACGATCTCGTCTCCCGCCAGGGTCGCCGGCTGATGCTGATTCTGGCCCTGTTCCATATCGGCGTCATTGCGGCCAGCAACTATCTGGTGCAGCTGCCGTTCTCGGTTCTGGGGCTGCATACGACCTGGGGCGCGTTCAGCTTTCCGTTCATCTTCCTGGCCACTGACCTGACGGTCCGGTTGTTCGGCGCATCGTTGGCGCGACGCATCGTGCTCGTGGCCATGGCTCCGGCGCTGGTGGTCTCCTATCTATTGTCGGTGTTGTTCGTCGACGGCCGTTTTGCCGGCCTAGGGGCGCTGGCCACCTTCGATACTCTCGTGGCGCGTATCGCCCTGGCCAGTTTCTGTGCCTACCTGTTCGGCCAGCTGCTCGACGTGCGCGTGTTCGCACGGCTGCGCACACTCGACCGTTGGTGGATCGCACCCACCGTTTCCACGGTGCTGGGCAATCTTCTGGACACGCTGCTGTTCTTTTCCATTGCGTTTGCCGGCAGCCGCAATGCCTTCATGGCCGAACACTGGCTACAGATTGCCTGGGTGGACTACGCCTTCAAGATGCTGATCAGTCTGTGCGTGTTCCTGCCGTTGTACGGGGTCCTGCTCGGCTTTCTGGCACGGCGCCTGCAGTCCATGACTGCCGATCGCACGCTTCGCACGCCGGCCTGGTTGCGCTAGGCGCCCCATCCGCGCAGGCTGGGCACAAGGTTGCCCGGGGACCCGAGCCATGCTTGGTCGGCGGTTTTCCATGCAGATACAGGCGTCTAATCGGCGTACGCTGGCTGGCTTGCCGATGGTGGTCTTGTGTATCGGGTGCACGCCGTGGGCCCAGTCCGTCGGCGACGGCCTGTCGCCCGCGTCATATGAGCTGGCCCTGCGCTATGGCAACGACCCGTGTCATACCCAATTGGCCGACTCGACCGCCTACCCCTGTCAGGCGTTTCTGTCGGGCGCGCATCGCCTCGACCTGACGGTGGCTGTCCCCGGGGCGGGCCGGATCGTCGCCGACGAGACTCGGCTGGTCTATGCCAGCGGCCCAGCCGGCCCCGATGGCGCGATACCGATCGATCTCGAACTGAGCTACGCGAGCTCGCACGGCCATACCGCCATCCGCACGCACGTCTCCGTTCGACCCGGCGTCTGGATTGCGCTGGCGGGCAGTCACGACGTCCAACACGGGCCATCCGGCGAGACCGTCTCCACCGAGACCGTATTCATGCGCATCCGAAACGCCGTCGTTTCGGCGGATGCACTACCGCTCGACGAACCGATGGAGCGTATTGATCCAAATTTATCGTTTCGTCGACACGATAGAAACTTTTTGTCGTATGATCAGGTCCTACAATAGCCGAGGACGCTGGAACCCGATGGTCGGATCCAGTGGGCGGGGGCCCCCTGAGCGGGTCTTAGAATGGAAAAATCGGATCGCGCAGGTTTTGCCATGTTTTTCGTGGCATGCCTGTTCCTTGCCTTTATCGGCGGCACGCTGGTCGTGCTGGCCAAGGTATTCCCCTACGAATACCTGAATGACGCCTACAAGGCCGGGCGTGCGCTGATCGCCCAGGAGGCGATCACCGACCGCTATACCCAAACCGACCAGTGGCGGCGTGCCCGCACCCCGGCTCGCGGGGTCACGATCAATGATGGCGATCGCGCCTACAACGGCTATACCCTGTACACCTCGGGCGGCGGTACCTATGCGGCGTTGATCGATATGCAGGGCAAGGAAGTCCATCGCTGGTCGCTGCCCTACGATCAGCTGTGGGACCAGACGCCGGACGGACGCTCGGCGCGGCCCGACGATCTGATGTACTGGCGCAAGGCCGTCATGTACCCAAACGGCGATCTGCTGGCGATCTATATCGCCGCCGGTGATACGCCCTGGGGCTATGGCATGGTCAAGCTGAACGCCGACTCCAAGGTGCTGTGGAAATACCACGGTGCGACCCATCACGATATCGATATCGCCCCCGACGGCCGCGTGATCGCGCTGACACACGCCTTTGTCGACACCCAGTTCCCCGAATTCCCCAATCTGTCCAAACCGTGGTTGGAGGACTATCTGGTCGTGCTCAACGGTGAGACCGGCGCGGAAGAGCGGCGTATCCCTCTGTTCGAAGCGTTGTTCAACTCGCGCTATCAAGCACTGGCCACAGCGATTCCGGTCTGGGCCATGGAGGACCCGCTGCATACCAATAGCGTGCAGTTCATCGATCAACGACTGGCCGATGCGTTTCCTCCGGCGGCCGGCCGAGCCAATCAGGTGATGCTGTCGATGCGTCATCCGGGGATTGCGACGCTCGTCGACCTGGACAGCGGACAGGTCAACTGGGCGATGAAAGGATCGTGGCTTGGTCAGCACTTCGCCCGCGTGCTGCCGAACGGGCATTTCACACTATTCGACAATTTCGGGCATTTCCGCGAACACAACATGACCCGAGTGATCGAGGTCGATCCCCGCGACGAACGGATCGTCTGGCAGTACCGGGGCAACGACGAACACCCGTTCGAGAGCCTGCTGCGCGGCGCCGCGACCACCCTGCCCAACGGCAACCGCCTGATCACCGAATCCGACGGCGGCCGGCTTTTCGAAGTCGCCCAGGACGGCACGATCGTCTGGGAATTCGTCAACCCCGTCCGCGGCGGTGACCAGGACCAGTTCATTCCAGTGGTCTCGTCGGGTCAGCGTATGCCTGCCGACCAGATGAGCCGCGAGTTCCGCTCCCGTATCGAGTCCCCATAGGAGGTCTCTCATGAAGCTGTCGTATCTGTCGATCAAGCATCCGCTGGGTCATAGTCTGCTGACCGCTGCCCTGGCGCTGGCGCCGCTCGCCGCGGCCCAGGCTTATGTCGGCCCCGGTGCCGGGCTGAGCCTGCTGGGTGCCCTCTGGGGCGTGGTCGCGGCCGTGGGCGCGGCGCTGCTGTTCGTTCTGACCTGGCCGCTGCGGCGTATGCGCCGGCGCAAACGCGAAGAGGCCAAGGCCGCCGAGGCCGAACGCGCCCAGCGCACGACCGGCGAGCCCGGGCAGGATCAGATTCACGGGCCGACGCCGCCGCGATGAACGGCTGGGTCGTTCGGGCCCACGACGGACGTACTGCTGCTCGTGCCCGTACCTGGCGTGCGGCGAGTCCGTCGACAATGGGTCTCGGTCCGCCCGATTGTCCGTCGCCGGCTCGGCAACGCGCTCAGCGCCAGCCGCGCCGGACGGCCCGTCTTGCGCGCTGGGTCGCGCGGTCCGCATCATCCCGCGCGGCCGCTGCCGGCGCCGCTCGCCCGGTGCGCGTCAGCCAGAACGCCTGCCGACGAAACCCCAATACGCCCTAGGAGCTGTCGATGGGTCTGTTTGATCTGCCTGCGCCGTTGTTCGACGGCGTCGATCGGGGCATGGCGTCGGTGATGCCGCCCACGCTACGTCTGATCGTCTGGGCGTTGCTGGCGGCAGTCGGCACCATGATGCTGTACAAACTGTTCTCGCCGCAGGCGCGTATCGGTGCGGCCAAGCGAGACGCACGCGCTGCGCGCCAGCGGCTCAACGCCTTCGACGGCGACTTCGCCGACGCCGGCCCGCTGATCCGCGACCAGTTCGTCACCGCATTCCGACAACTCGGGCTGGTGGTGCCGGGCACGATTCTGGCCATTCTGCCGCTGCTGTGTTTGCTGCTCTGGGCCGAAACCCATTATGGCCAGGCATTGCCCCCGACCGGCCAGTCGCCCGCGATCATCACCCAACCAGCGGGTTTCGATGCACGATGGGATGATTCGATCAGCCCGCCGCATATAAGGGTGGCCGGACCGACGGGCCAGAGTACGCCGATCGCCGATATCCGCATGGTCGCGCCGGTCGGGGTGGTGACCCAAAAACCCTGGTGGCATTGGCTGGCCGCGAATCCGCTGGGCTATCTGCCCGATGACAGTCCGCTCGAGCAGGTCATCATCGAGTTGCCCGAACGCCACTATCTGGGCTTCGGACCCGGTTGGATGCGCTCGTGGCTGGCAATTTTCATACCCGTGATGTTCATCGTGTCGTTGGCAATGTACAAATGGCTGCGGATCGAATGAATCAGGATACTTCGACGCGACGTACCGCACGCTCGGCGCCCAGCGACGACGCGATCGCAGGCTTTGCCGTGCCCGGCTGGATGCACCGTCTGGGCGGCTGGCAGTATCGTCATCCCCAGGCCGCGATCCGGCTGGGCAATTTCGATACCCGCATGGCCGCGGACGACATCGCCGATATCAGCGTGACCGCGCCGATCTATATCGCAGGGCTGGCTCGCTCGGGCACTACTATCCTGCTGGAACTGCTGGCCGAACACCCGGAGGTCGGCACGCACCAGTACCGCGATTTCCCGCCCGTGTTCACCCCCTGGCTTTGGGATCGCTGGCTGGCGCGCGTACCGCAGCGCGCCGAAACGGCCGCCGAACGCGCGCACGGCGACGGGATCGCGGTGACCTCGCGCAGCCCGGAAGCCTTCGAAGAAGTGCTCTGGATGGCGTTTTTCCCGAAACTCCACGACAGCGACCGGTCCAGCGTACTCGATCGCAGCACCCGCGCACCGGATTTCGAGGCCTTCTACCGGGCGCATATCCGCAAGCTGCTTGCGATCCGCCGGGCCCACCGCTATCTGGCCAAGGGCAACTACAATCTGATGCGCCTGGCCTATCTGCAGACACAGTTCGACGATGCCCGCTTCGTGCTGCCGGTTCGTGACCCGGTCTGGCATATCGCCTCGTTGATGAAACAACAGCGCCTGTTCACCGCCGGCGAGACCGCGCACCCGCGCGCACTGGCGCATATGCGCCGCGTGGGCCATTTCGAGTTCGGTCTGGACCGGCGGGCAATCAACCCGGGCGATACGGCCGCGGTGCAGCACATCGAAAAGCTGTGGGCGGACGGCCGGGAGGTCGAGGGTTGGGCCCGCTACTGGGCGCTGATCTACGGCGCACTCGATCACCAGATCCGCCACGACGGCGAACTGGCGCGCGCCTGTCTGATCGTGCGTTTCGAGGATCTCTGCCACGATTCATCGGCCACGCTCGAGCGACTCTACAGCCACTGCGGGCTGACCATCAGCCCGGCCCAACTCGACGAAGCGGCCGCGCGGTTACGCGCACCCGGCTACTACCGGCCAGCGTTCGAGGACGGCGAGCTGGCAATGATCCGCGAGATCACGGCTCCGGTGGCAGCCCGGTTCGGGTACGAAGCCGAACGAGACATGCCGGGCTGAACGCCCCGCAGCGGTCGGTCGACGGCCGCGAGGCGCAATGCCTGGCGCACCGGCTTAGCTTTGCGTCACCGCGGCGATGCCTGCCTTGGCTGTCTGGGCGTCCTGGTCCGGCTTGACCCCGGAGACGCCGACCGCGCCCGCGAGCTGGCCTTCGACCATCACGGGCACGCCGCCGGTCATGGTCGCCTTCAGCGCGGGCACGGACAGAAATGCGGCACGGCCTCCGTTGATCATCTCTTCGAAAGCCTGGGTTTCCTTGCCCCCCAGCGCAGCGCTTCGGGCTTTCTCCGTGGCCACATAGCTACCCATCGGCGCACAGCCATCCAGCCGCCGCAACGCCAGAAGATGGCCGCCGTCATCGACCACAGCGATGCTGACCTTCCAGCCCTGCTGTTCTGCCTCGGCCTGAGCGGCATCGAGAATCGTGTTGGCTTCGGTCAGCGTCAGTACGGATTTCTGCTGCATATCGCGTTCTCTGTCGGTTAAAGTCACGCGCCACTATAAAGCCTCGAACGTGGCGACCGTAACGCACAGACCGCGGAACGGGCCGTGCGCATCATAAAAAAGGGCGACGGCCGGTCCACGGCCATCGCCCAACCTCTCACCCGCAGGGTTGGTCAGGAACCGGCAGCACTCATCAGCGGATCGGTGATGTTCAGCACATAGAACGCCACGAGGCCGATGACGCCCGAAAGCAGACAGTAATACAGCGTCGGCAGAATGGTCTTGCGGAGGGTGGTACCTTCGCGACCGAGCAGACCGACCGTAGCCGATGCCGCCACCACGTTGTGAATGGCGATCATGTTGCCGGCCGCTGCGCCCACCGCCTGAAGAGCCACCATCATTGCGGTCGACAGGCCCAGCGTCGCCGCCACGTTGAACTGGAAGTCGCTGAGCATCAGGTTCGAAACCGTGTTGGAACCGGCGATGAAGGCACCCAGCGCACCGACTGCCGGTGCGAACAGCGGATAGATATTGCCCACCCCGTCGGCCACGAGCTGCGCCATGGCCACCGGCATGGACACCAGGTCGGAGCCGTTCACGCCCGAGTTGATCAGGATACGAACCATCGGAATGGTGAAGATGAGCACGAAGCCGGCCCCGAAGATCGTCTTGGTCGATTCCGAGAAGGCCTCGCCCAGATCACGCGGACGCATCCGATGCAGGAAGAATGTGATCAGCACGACCATGCAGATGATCCCACCGGGCAGATACAGCGGCTCGATCGAGCCGGACACGCCCTGCTCGCCCAGAATATTGCTCCATCCGACGGTCAACGACTTGAGCGCGTCGGTCACCGCGGGCACGGTGCGCGAGATCACCAGCAGAACGGCCAGCAGGACATAGGGAACCCAGCCCATGAACGTGGTGATGGGCGTCCGTCCGGCGATCTGTTCGAACTTGAGTTCCATGTTGCCCATCCACTCGCTGGGCCACTGGCTGGACTCGGGGAAATCCCACGGTTCCGAGGGGATCAGAAAGCCAGCCCGGGCGGCCGGGACGACGATTGCCAGGCCAACCAGCGCGCCGATCATCGACGGAAATTCCGGTCCGAGGAACACGCCGGCCAGTGCGTAGGGCACCACGAAGCAAACCCCGGCGAACAGCGCGAACGGTGCCACGGCCATGCCGTCGCCCCACGACTTGCGTGCACCGAAGAATCGGGCCATCACCGTGACCATGATCAGCGGCATGAGAATGCCGCAGATTGCGTGGGTAATCGCCACTTCCGAGGTAATCAGACGAAAGAACACTTCCCAGCTCGAGCCGTTATTGGCCAGCGTTTCGGCAATCTCCGACTGATGTAGACCGCCGGTCACGCCTACGATGATCGGGGTGCCCACGGCGCCGAACGACACCGGGGTCGACTGGATCATCATGCCCACGACAACGGCCGCGAGCGCCGGAAAGCCCAGGGCCACCATCAGCGGCGCAGCCACAGCGGCCGGCGTACCGAAGCCGGAGGCGCCTTCGATGAAACAGCCGAACAGCCAGGCGACGATGATGGCCTGAATGCGCCGGTCGGGGCTGATCCCCGAAAAGCCGGCTCGAATCGCGGCGATGCCGCCCGAATGCTTGAGCGTATTGAGCAGCAGGATCGCACCGAAGATGATCCACAGGATCGCGATGGTGAGTAGCAGACCCTGGAACGTCGAAGCCAGCACTCGAGTGAAGGTCATGTCCCAGGCCAACAGTGCAATCAACGCGGTCACGATGAACACCACCGGCATGGCGGTTCGTGCCTGCATCCGGAAACCGATCAGCATCACGCCCGCCAGCACCAGCGGTATGAATGCGAGGATCGACATGAATATCGAACTCATTCCAAATTCTCCCTGAAAAACGGTCGATTCGACGCGTCTCGATATGCGTCGATACGTGCTGGCCGAGGCTGCGCTGGCCTGCGCCGCGCCGTTGAGCGTGTCAATCGCGCCCGCGGTACGGATTGTTGGTCTTTTTCTCCGGTCTGCCGTGCGGAAGTATCGATCGTCTATCCACGATCATCGAAAAACCTCGCACAAACGGCCTGCGGAGATGATAAAAGGCGAATCCGCGAAAGAAAATTAGACTATTCGCCTAATCCGGCGTCCGAAAACTTTCTGTATTGGCCAGCAATTACGTCGCTTCAGGGAGCCTGATGCCCCGGACATGCTCTCGGTTGCGGACAAGCACATTGCGATCCGGCTACACTTTCAAAAGCTAGAAACCGGTCTGAGTGTCCATGCTGCAAAACAGCCAGAAGATAGCGGTCGGCGAGCTGCAGATCGGCATGTACGTGGAATCACTGGATCGGCCGTGGCTGGAGACCGAATTCCTCTTTCAGGGTCTCAGGATCGACAGCGAAGACGATCTCGCCCGCATCCGCGCTGCCGCCCGTTATGCCTATGTTTCAGCGGCCGACGACGAACTCGGGGGGCTTGATCCCCAGAGCGAGCCGGCGCCTGTGGCGCCTGAGATGGCCAACGACCGGCGCCCGCGCACATTCAGCGAAGAGCTGGGCACAGCCCGGCTGATCCGCGACCAGGCCAAGATATTCGTCGATACCGTCGAAGCCGATCTGCGCGAGGGACGTACCGCCAATCTCGACGGCGCCGAGGATATCGTCGGCCAGATGATGGCCAGTGTCGCGCGTCATCCGGATGCGCTGGTATGGTTCACCAATCTCAAGAACCGCGATGCCTATACCGCCGAGCACAGCATGAATGTATGCATGCTCGCCATCGGCCTGGCCACCCATATCGGCGACAGCGACGCCCGGATCCGGGAGATGGGCGTTGGCGCCCTCTTGCACGATGTGGGAAAGATCCGTGTGCCCGAGCAGGTGCTCAACAAGCCCGGCAAGCTGACCGAATCCGAGCTGGCCGAGATGCGTCGCCACCCGGAATACGGCTACGACATCCTCAAGTCCGGTTCCAATCTGAGTGCCGACAGCCTGGACGTGGTGCTGTCACATCACGAACGCATGAACGGTACCGGCTACCCCCGGGGACTGACGGGCGACCGGATCGGCCATTACAGTCAGCTGGTCGCCATTGCCGACGTTTACGATGCGATCACCAGCAACCGGGTCTACCAGCGCGGCCGCTCGGCCGCCGAAGCGCTACGCATCATGCAGACCAGTCCGGGGGAGTTCAACGACGAACTGCTGGCGCGTTTTGCTGAAAACCTGGGCGCCTACCCGCCGGGCAGCGTCGTCGAACTCAACACCGGCGAGGTCGGCCTGATCATGCCCAACCGAGAGGACAAGCCGCGTCCGACGGTGCTGATCATCCTGGATCACAAAAAGCGGCGTTACTTCCCGCAGCGCATGCGCGATCTCACCCGCTTCCCCAAGTTCGAGATCGCACGCGTGCTGCCCACCGGTAGCCACGATGTCGATGTCGACTACTATGCCGAAGGCTTCGAATAGCCCGGCCCGCGACCTGCGGGCCGGGGCCGGCTGATTTCAATGCTTGAGGGTGATACCGAACCGGTCTGAGAACACGGTTTCGAGTTGATCGAAGCACACGCCGACGCGGAGCACGCTGAAGTCGCGGAAATCGATGATCGTGCTGGACCGCCCTTCATCGTTGGCGTATTTGGAACGGCCATGATCGATCTGGATATCGGTCGCATCGCGCACTTCGGCCTCGATATCCTGCAAGCGGTACTTGCTGCCTTTCAGCGACGTGTTGGCCGATGAACCGAGCACCGGGTAGCCGCGTTCGATACTCTGATTCGCCATCTCGGTGTGCAGCGGCCCGGCATTCAGCAACATGTCGAGCGTGCCCTCCTTGCTAGAGGACGCCATGACGAACGAGGGCACACGACTGAGCAGGCGATGCTCGGCATCGAACGGTGCCACCACCGAAAACGGCAGATTCTCTTCAGTGACGATCGTACGGATGATCTCGCGCTTTTCCGCGGGCAGATCGTGGAGTTCCTCGCTGAGCTGCCAGCTGCCGAACATGCCGCTGGGCTTTTCATAGCTGCGTCGCTTGGCATCGAAGATCCGGCGGATCGCGTTTTCGCTCTGGCCGACGATGGCATAGGCCACATCCAGCGGAATGATGGCCACCCCGCCGTCGCCGAGCACATCCAGTACCCGGGCGGCATCGGCCTTCACCTGCTCCGGCGAAGGGGTCGGTCCGTTCGCATCGGTTGCAGTCTGATTCATGACAATCTCCTCTTGTAGTTAAGTAACGATGTTCGAATACGGGCCCGTCGGAGGCGGCCCGCCAAATAGGTCATGCGACCGGCTAGCCGACCTTGTCCTCGAGTTCGGGAATGATCTGGAACAGATCCCCGACGAGTCCGATATCGGCGACCTCGAAGATCGGGGCCTCTTCGTCCTTGTTGATCGCCACGATGGTGCCGGCGTCCTTGATGCCGGCCAGATGCTGGATCGCACCCGAGATACCGAAGCACATGTACAGCTCCGGAGCGATGATCTTGCCGGTCTGGCCGACCTGCATGTCATTGGGCACGAAGCCCGCGTCGACGGCAGCCCGCGAGGCCCCCACGCCGGCGCCGATCTTG
>NZ_APNH01000004.1:300000-467985 GCF_040361275.1 Salinisphaera sp. T31B1
AGCCTGGCCAGACGGGATGCCTGATGCGCATCATCGTCTCGCGAGCGCGCCACCAGGTGATCCCGAACCTGATCGAGCACCGCCGCTACGCCGCCCGCCTGGACCGCGACGAAACGTAGCGCACCGCCCGAGAACCAGGGCTGGCGCTCGTAGTCGCCAGGCGCGCCGATCAGGGTCAGGCCTGTCCCGGCAGCACACTGCCAGCGTACGAGATGGGTTTCCGAGTGCTGCATGCCCAGCGTATCCCACCAGCTGCGGTCGACGACCGGCGCCATCGCGTTCAGGTCCACCGCTGCCAGCTGCGCCCGAGCCGCATCGCCCGCCTCGAGAGTCACCAGCGCGTAATCGAGCAGCCCCGCGCCAGAGGCAAACGCCTTGCCGCCACACAGATCGGCGCCTTCCAACACCAGCGGCTCGCCCGGCAACGGCGCGTTCCAGACCCCGAACAGCGCGCCGGCACGCGCGGCGGCGAATAGCCGGTCGCGATCGGTTGCCGCCGCGTAGCGGCCGATGATCTGCAAGGCATCGACATGCCCTTCGAACAGCCGCCCGAGGGCCAGATCGTGCCGACCGGCGGCATACAGGCGTCGAAGTAGCGCGAGCAGCTGAACGCTGTCGCGCGGGTCGTCGAATGCCATGTCCGCGGCCAGTCGATCGATGCCGGCCCGGATGAAGCCGGCGTTATCGTTTGTGCGCACCAGTTCGAACAGGCCGTGAGAGTGGCCTTCCACGACGGCATTCATGGTGCGGTGGCCGTTTGCAGCGCACGATGATCGAATTCGATGGCATCCAGCAGCCGTTCGGCCTCGGAGAGTACCACTTGCCGCGCCGGGCGATCCGCGGCCAGGGCCAGCGAGAATGCATCGGCGCTGGCTGCATCATCGGCCACGCGCTGCACACGCGCCACCGGCAGCGACAGACGGCTGGCCAGCATCGCCATTGCGCCGCTGCTGCGTCGAGCATCGAATGCCCGGCGCGCCAATGCCTGACGCTGGTAGCGCGCCAGCGCATCGGCGGGGTGTTCGACCTGCATGGTGTCCACATCCACGCTGTCGCGCAGCGCATCGGCCAATCCGCCGCGTGCGCGTCCCTGGCGCCGAGACGAGGTCGCCACCCGTACGCTTGGATCGCGCGCGACGCGATAGCCGGCCTGTCGGGCCGCCTGGACGAAATTTGTGTCCTCGTCGCAGCTGGAGGCGGCAAATCCGCCCAATGCGAGATAGACAGGCGCGCGGCAACCCAGATTGGCGCCACCGATACCCGGATAGGCGCCCGTCGGTTCGTAGTCGATCGGATCGACCTGTCGTTCCAGCCGATACAACCGATCCAGATAATTCTCCAGCCGATACCGTGGACCCAGGCGATGCGGCTGGCGGCGCTGTATGCGGCCGGCCACGACATCGACACGGCTCAAGGCCGCGAGCGCGCGCACGATCCAGTCAGGCGCGGGTGCACTGTCGGCATCGGTGGTCAACAGCCTCGCATCCTGCCCGCGACCGACACATTCCACGCCCAAACCCATCGCCGCGCGGCGGACGCGACCCGCGTTGGGTGTGTCGTGGCGTTCGATAGTGGTGCAATGAAGGGTGAACGGAGCGTCCACGCTCATCGCCTGGACGGTCGCCTGGCTGTCGGGCTGCGCGCCATCGAATGCCAGACACAGCGCGAACGGGCTGGCCAACGATTGCTGGCCGGCCAGTGCGGCCACGAGCGTCGTCAGGTGGCGTCGCTCATCCCGGACCGGTACGCAGACCGCCACGCTCGGACGCTTGCGGTCCGGCCTGCGCGCGGGTGGCATGGTCCTGGCGCCGGATTCGCGCGGGGTGCCGCCCGATATCAACATGTCCTCCGACAGATTGACGGTCTCGGGACGGACCCATCTAGCGAACGCAAGATGTTCGCCCGCCGGGCCAGGGTGCATCGATTCGGGCCTGTGTGCGTGAAGATCATGGCGTCAGCGTGCCCACGCGCCGACGAGTCTGCCATCGGTATTAACCCGTGCGGCGGGCCAGTTGTCGCCGATACAGCGCCACATAATTCTCGGCCATTCGCTTGGCGCTGAAACGCTGGTCGAAGACACCGCGGATCCGATCACGATCCAGGCCCGAGACCCACTCCAAGGCTTCGACCGCTTCGGCGATGCTGTCCACGATGAAGCCGGTCACCCCGTGTTCGACGATTTCGGGCGCGGCGCCGCGATTCCAGGCGATGACCGGCGTGCCGCAGGCCATCGCTTCGATCATGACCAGTCCGAAAGGCTCGGGCCAGTCGATCGGCAACAGCAATGCTGCAGCCTCGTGCAGCCGGGCGATCTTGTCGGCCTCGCCGATCGCGCCGAGATATTCGGCGTCGGCACCGAGCCGCTTTTCCACGTGATGCGCGAAATAGTACGGATTACCCGGATCGATACCCCCGGCTAGTCTGATTCGACGATGAGCAGCACGCGCAATCTCTATGGCCAGGTCCGGCCGCTTCTGATCGGTCATTCGGCCGATGAACAGCAGGTCGTCGCCGGCATTGGGCGGCCCGGCGCCAAACCGGGCTCCATCGAGCCCGTGCGGCACGATGCCGGCCAGATTGGCGGCCGGCACATGGGCCGCCTGGCTCGCGGATATCGCGGCCACCGGCAAGTCGGCGAAACACTCGAAGAACAGCCGGCGATCGAGTTCGTCGGTCCGCCAGTGCAGGGTGGTCAGGCTCGTCGGGCGACCAGCGCCAAGCAGGGCGGCATGAAAGAACTCGCCGTGGCAGTGAACGATATCGAATTGGTCGAGCATCGGCCGAAGCGTCTCCAAGAGCGCCGCTTCCAGGACGGCCGGGGTGCCTGGCGGCACCGTACCGTGGGCTGCGGTCAACGCTTCGAGGCTGGGCGGGCCTTCCACGATTCGGGCACGCGTATGACTACCCGCCGGAGCGAATAGCGTGACGTCATGTCCGAGATCGATGAGCGCATCGGCCAGCTCCGCGACGATGCGCTCAGTGCCGCCTTCGTCGGCGGGCGGTACCGCTCGGATCACCGGTGCGACCTGGGCAATACGAAGTGTTCGGGTATCGATCATGGGCACCATCCGACAGACGACGACGCCACGGGCGATTTTCCCGACTGGCCGACGGACAAGGAGTTAAACCGAGTGTTTATCATGCACGTTGCCCTGCAGGGCTGTCTTTGTGCCGGCGCGGTCGAATACGGGATCACGGCCGATACGGGCGGGCATATCCGCTATCTGATGCAACTCGCCGATGCGTCGGCCGCCGACCCGCAGATCGACCGGATCGATATTGTCACCCGTGCCTTCAGTGCCGACTTCACGTCCGTCGATTATCAGGCGCCATGTGAACACCGCAGCGCCAAGATCCGGGTCGTGCGACTGGCCACGCCTAATCCGGGGTATCTGGCCAAGGAAGCGCTCTGGCCGGAGTTGCCGGCCTTCACCCGTGCGCTCAACGACTATATCGCAGGTCTGGAGCGAGCGCCCGATGTGGTGCATGCGCACTATGCCGACGCGGCCGAGGTCGCCGCCGGGGTCAAGGCAGAACACGGTATCGGTTTCGTCTTCACGGCCCATTCGCTGGGACGAGTCAAGCGGCGCCATCAGCCTGCCGCGGCGGGCGCGGACAGCACGCCGGCGCTGGATCGACGCATCGCCTACGAGGAGCGCGCGCTGAGGGAGGCCGATCTTGTGCTCGCCAGTTCGCGCGATGAGGCAGAGATCCAATATGCCGATTATGCTGCCTACGAGCCGGGGCGGATCCGCATACTCGCGCCTGGGATCGATGTCAGCCCGTTCGCCGAGGGCGCGATCGGGAGTCAGGTCGATGCCATGCTCGGCCGCTTTCTGAGCGAGCCCGACAAACCGGCCTTGCTCGCCATCGCCAGGCCGGTCAGCCGCAAGAATCTGGGCGCGCTGATTCGTGCCTACGGCGAGTCGCCGGCGTTGCAGGCACGTGCGAATCTGGTGTTGCTGGCCGGTCATCGCGACCGTATCGACGATCTTGAGGCTGAGCTGGCTGCGAACCTGCGGGAAATTCTGGCCCTGATCGATCGCTATGATCTGTACGGCAAGATCGCCTACCCCAAGCAGCACGTCGAGGCTGATGTCCCAGGCGTCTATGCCTGGGCGCGGGCACGCCAGGGGATGTTCGTCAATCCGGCGTTCAACGAACCGTTCGGGCTGACGCTGCTGGAGGCTGCCGCGGCAGGGCTGCCGGTTATCGCCACCGACAGCGGCGGTCCCAACGACATCATCGAACGGTGCGGCAACGGCTTGTTGATCAACCCCGCCGAGCCGTCGGCAATCACCGAGGCCGCGCTCGATCTTCTGGACGATCCGGAGCGATGGCAGCGCTACTCGGCAGCCGGCAAGGCCGCCGTCACCTCCTATGACTGGCACGAACATGCCCGGCGATATCACGAATTGCTTGGGCGGCTGGCCAACGATACGCCCAGCGTGCGTATCGCACGCAGTCGTGCGCTACTGGTTTCGGATATCGACGGAACGCTCACCGGCTGTGCGCTTGGGATCGATTCGTTCAACGGCTGGCTGGCGCGGGAGGCCGGGGTGACCTTCGGCGTGGCAACCGGGCGCAGTTTCCACAGCGCGATGGCGGTACTCGAGGCCAGCGATATCGCCGCGCCGCGGTTTCTGATCACCTCCGTAGGCGCCGAGATTCACTATCTGGCCGAGGACGGCGTGACCTATCGACGGGACAGGCGCTGGCATCGCCAGATCGATCGCCACTGGCACCGCGAACGTATTGCGCGCGCGCTCGAGGGGCTGCCGGGGCTCGTGCTGCAGGGCGCGCTTGAACAGAAGACGCACAAGATCAGTTATCTCGTCGCCGATACGCCTGCCACCCTCGAAGCAGTACGGCTGCGGCTGCATACGGCCGGTCTGGCTTGCAGCGTCATTCATAGTCACGGGCGCTATCTGGACGTACTGCCGGCTGCGGCCAGCAAGGGTGCGGCGGTAGAGTATCTGCGCCAGCGCCTTGGGCTGGCGCCGACACAGGTCATGGTTGCCGGCGATTCCGGCAACGATATCGACATGCTGGCCACCAGTGCCTGCCCGATCATCGTGGCCAATTATCGCGACGATCTGGCTGGCCAGCCGGGTCTGTCCCGCGCCTATCGCGCCGGTCGACCGCATGCCTGGGGCGTGATCGAGGGTGTACGTCACTTCCAGGAGCGGCGCCAGCCGTGAAGGTCAGCGTGTTGACGCTGGTTCGCGGACGCCGCGAGCACCTGATCAATTTTCTTCACGGCCTGAACGCGCAGCAGCGTCCCCCCGACGAGTTGGTGATTGCATGGATGCAGCCGGCTCCGCACGCCGGGCTGCCAGCCACCGTTTTTCCCGTCCGTCATGTCATGGTCGACGGACAGTCCCTGCCGCTGGCGGCCGCGCGTAATCGGGCGGCCGCGGTGGCCCGCCATCCGGGGCTGATCTTTCTGGATGTCGACTGTATCGCTGCGCCGGCGCTGGTCGGCCGTTATGCCGAAGCGCTCGATCGGGGTCCGGGCCTGTATCTGGGCGAGGTGCGCTATCTGTCCGCAGGCGCGGTGGATCTGGATCCGCACCGGCGGTTGGATTACGACCAGCTGGCGCGTTCGGGACTGCGTCATCCGGCACGCCCGGCGCCGCCGGCACACGGCGTGCGGGTCGAACCCGATCCGGGGCAGCTGTGGGGGCTGTCCTTTGCCCTGACCGGCGCGGCCCATCACGCGGCCGGCGGCATGGACGAAGCATATGTCGGCTACGGCGGCGAGGAGACCGACTACGCCCACCGCCTGGCCGCCGCCGGGCTGCGGTTCTACTGGGTGGCCGATGCGCTGGCCTGGCATCAGCATCATCGTCTGCACCGGCCGCCGTTGCAGCATTTCGAGGCGATCATCGCCAACGCACGACGTTTTCACGCTCGCTGGCAGCACTGGTGCATGGATTACTGGCTGGGCCTGTTCGCCGACGCCGGTTTCATCGAGTGGCATCCGCAGGCAACGCGGATCCAGGTACGTCGTCATCCCGGCCCGGCGGACATCGATGCCGCACGGCTGGACGACAGCGCGCGCTGGGGCTGAGCTGGATCAGGCCGACCCGGCGCCCAGTGATTCGCCGATCGGTATCACCCGCGCACCGGCGACCGCCGCCGTCTCGGCGGCATCTGGGCGGGCGTCGGCCCACAGGGTATCGACCCGGCTTTCCAGCCAGTCGGCGGCATGGCTCGCCGCGTCGGGATCGTACAAACGCATAAGGCGGCTGACGTCCAGGGTTCGCGCCTCGGCCAGCACGGCCTGCCAGCCCTGGAAATCGCCGGGCCAGCGCGCCATGTGAATGGCCGCGCCAAGCGCGGCCAAACGCTGCGCCTTGCCGGTCTGCTCGTCGAAGTAACGCCATTCCGGCGCGCATATGTAGGGCCGCCCGATCTTTGCAATTTCATGCACGGTGTTATCGCCGGCTGAACCAATGACGATGTCCGCGGCCGCGATATAGTCGGCCGGTCGTTTCACCCAACCGTGATTGATCAGGTTGGCGAAATCGGTTTCGTGGCCTTCCCGGTGCAGTGGCCCGATCGTGACGAACAAGCTTTCCGGCGCGGCGCGTGCGGCGACTGTCAACGGCGCGTATGGCGTGCCGGCCCCGCCCCCGCCGGTCAGTGCGAGCACGATCTCGCCCTCGGCAGGCAGCCCCAGGCGGGCGCGGGCGGCGGCGCGATCTGGCACGCCGTGGTCGTGCGTGCACAGACCGCCGGAATAGAATGTCTTGGCTCGCGCCCACTCGGGGTAATCCGGCTCTTCGATCGCCGGATCGTACGGCGCCAGCATGCCTGTGCAACTCTCGTAGGCCGCCAAGTGACCCGGATCGTTGCGCATGCCGTGCATACGGATGGTCACGGCCGGCACGCTGGCGATACGGGCCAGCAGCGCGAGCTCGGCCGATACATCGATCACGAACAGCCCGATGTCGCGATCGTCGAGATGATCCAGAATCAGACGCATGGATCGTCGCATCGCGGTCAGTCCCAGCGGCACGCAGTGCATGACCGCCGGCGTGGGCTGCGAGTAAAGGGCTGGCGTGGGAACGGTGGCGCCGATCATGTCCGGCAGGGCGATGCGTTCGATATCACGCTTGAAGCCGTCGAAAAGGCCGGGGTCGGCAGTGACCACGCTCACCGGCCGCGCGGGATGCATGCGCTCGACGATCGCCATGGTTCGCTGGGCGTGCCCGCGTCCCTGATGGTGAACGAAAAAGCAGATGGGTCTACGCATGAATACCGGTCCGTGTCGGCGACAAGCGTCGAGCATACGTCCGCGCGCGGCCCGGTGAACTGGGTAGTTTGACTGACTCGAGGCCTTTTGCAGACGCGCATGAAAAAGCCCGGCACCTTTCGGCAGCCGGGCTCGCGGAGCCGGGCGGCTCCGGTATTGGTGGAGGCGGCGGGAATCGAACCCGCGTCCGCGGATTCTCCACCCTCGGATCTACATGCTTATACCGTTTTTGGTTGTCGGCGCAGGTTACCCAACGGGCAGGGAAAACCTGCGCTTAGCTTCGTTTGCTCTTAACGGGTCAGCCCGAAACGGGGCTTTGCCGCGAGTCTATGAGAGTCGATACCCGTGACCGGAAGCATAGACACTTGCCGGGCGGGCACTAGCGGGCTTTAAGCCGCTAGAGCGTAGTTGTCGTCGTTCGCAACTAGCTTAGGGTGCAAACTGATTAACGAGGAAGATTGCAACCTCGGCATGCACCTTGGGTTTTGACATCCGCGTCGAAGCCATGTCGCCCCCGGTCGGAACGCGCAGATTCTAACACAGGCAAATCGGGAATTTGCGAGTCTGCTGGGTAGTGCGCTACCGGCGCGGGCCACGGGCCAGATGAGGCGGCGGGCCAGGCGAACCGGGAACCGGTCCGGCGCCCGGTTTGCAAGATCATCGTCAGCTCGGCACGGCGCCCGGTGACCGCGCCGGCTTCGCCTGGCGCGCTCGCGACGACGATCAACGCCCCGCGGTCGCATAGGCTTCGTTGCCGCCGACGTCGGCTACCGCGACCGATCGAATCGGCCAGCACGCAGAACGCGTGGTGGCCTGTTCTGGCCTGCTCACTGCGGGCGTGGACTGCGGCACTGCTGCGGTTACCGCCACGCCGGCATCGTCTCGCCCATCGGCCAGCATAAAACGGCCGTCGGCGACATACGCTGCGCGGCCCGCCGATCGGGTTCGAATGGCGCGCGAACCATCGCCTGGCGTGACCGTGGCGAAATCATCGGCGGTGATGGCGGACGGATGGGCCGTCACCGCATAGCCGCAGCCGCGCGTTCCCGTAGTGGGAGCGAACCCATCGAACAGGCGGCCACCGTCGGAACTCGACGAACCCCGTTGCCGCGAGGACGGAACGCGCATATGCCGGTTGCGCGATTCGCGATGCAGATGTCGGGCGCATGCCTGCGACATCCGCTTTCCCGGCGCTGCACCGGTATCGGCTTCGCTCGGTGCCACGGGCGCCGGCGTCGAGCTGCGTCGTGGCGAACGACTTGTCGTGCGCTGTCCCACGACAGCGCTCAAGATGATGGTGTCGCGCGTCGCGGACATCGCTCGAGAGGAGGATGGCCTTCTGTACTGCTGTGCCGATAATCAGGCCTGCCTCGCCAGTCAGGAGCCGTTGCTGTGCACGCGCATTCGCCAAGCATAGACGAACCCGTTTAGCCGGGTCGTGTCAGGCGTCGCTGCGCATGATCTGGGCCTTGCGGCGGTTCCAGTCCGCTTCCTTCTTGGACTGGCGCTTGTCGTGCTTGGCCTTGCCCTTGGCGAGCGCGATTTCGAGCTTGGCCTTGCCCCGTTTCCAATACATCGCCAGCGGCACGATCGTATAGCCTTTCTGTTCGGTGGCGCCGATCAGGGTTGCCAGTTCACGCTCGTGCAACAGCAGTTTGCGCGTGCGGGTCGGATCGACCACTACATGGGTCGAGGCCGATTCCAGCGGCTGAATATGCCCGCCCAGAAGAAATGCTTCGCCGTCCTTGATCAGTACGTAAGCTTCGGTGATCCGGCCCTTGCCGGCACGCAGTGCCTTGACCTCCCAGCCTTCGAGTACCAACCCGGCTTCCAGGCGTTCCTCGAGGAAGTAGTCGTGACGCGCACGCTTGTTGAGCGCGATCGTCGCACTGGGCTGTTTGCTGTTTTTTTGCTTTGCCATGTGCTTAGTATAGCCGGCTGACGCAAGCAGACGAGGGATCTTCGAATGGCCAGCGAGCGGGGCGGCATCGGCAATATTCGTCGGGTCGGCATGGCGGACTCGATCGGTCGCCGGCGATCGACACGCCGGCGGGCCCATATCCGCGCCGTAGTAACGGGTGCGGCGGCGCGGTGAGCCATCCGGTACTGGCCCCCCGATGGTCGTCGTCCACACGGTTCGTGGTGGTGACCATCGCTGCGCTGTTCAGCCTCAGCAATCTATGGCGACTGCCGTATCTGCTGAGCGAACACGGCGGAGGGGCGTTTCTGCTGGTTTATGTCCTGGCGCTTGTGACCATGGGGCTGCCCCTGCTCAGCGGCCAGTTACTCATGGCCCGCGGCACAGGCACGGACGTGCCGGGCGTCCTGTCGCACTGGACACGCGACTCGGCGCATTCTCGGCTATGGGTATGGTGCGGTTATCTGGCGGTGGCGGGCGCAGGGCTGCTGCTGGCGGCCTATAGCGTGGTCGCTGCCTGGGCTCTGGCCTACTGTATGCGCGCGGTCACCGGCGTGCTCGACGGCAGTAGTCTCGATACGGCGCAGGCTCAGTTCGTGGCGTTTGCGCGCGATTCCGAACGCGGCTTCGGCTGGCTGCTGCTGTTTTTCTGTTTGTTATGCGCGACGGCCTCGCGCGGGCTGCGGCGCGGCGTGGAACCGGTCATGCGTACGCTGGCGCTGTGCATGATTGCCGGGCTGATGCTGCTGGGAGTCTCGGCCGTGTTCGACCCGCATGCCGGCTCGGCGGCGCGGGCGATGTTTGCCGTGGACTTCACGGCGTTGGGCACGCAAGGCGTGTTAGAGGCGCTCTACCAGGCGTTCTTCTCGCTGAGCCTCGGCAGCGGCGTGATCGTGGCATTCGGGGCCTATCTGCCCGACGATGCCCGTGTGGTTCGCTTGTCGTTGATCGTGATCCTGGCGGACGTACTCGCCGCGCTGACGTCGGCGTTCGTGCTGGGCGTATTCGTCAGCGGCAGCGGCATGCATCTGGGCGAGGGCGTTCAGAGCGTGTTCGAGATTCTGCCGGTCGCGCTCGACGGCAGTTGGCGCGCTCCGATCGTATTCGTGCTGGTCGCACTCGTGTGTGTATCGACCGCGATCGGGCTGTTCGAGCCGGTCGTGCGCACGGTCGAGCGCCGAAGCGGGTTCTCGCGTCTCCGATCGAGCCTGTATGCCGGCCTGGGCCTCACCCTGGTGGGGCTGCTGGGTTTGATGTCATTCGGTGCGCTGGGAGACTGGCGCCTGCTGGGTTACGACCCGTTTGGCTGGTTGTTGCTGGCGGCCACACACGTCATCGGGCCGATCTGCGGGCTGCTGTTATGTGTGCTGCTCGGACGCGTGCTCGCACGGCGTCGGCTCGTGGAGGCCTGGCACGCCGACGACCGGCCTCGGCGTGCTGTCGGCTTCGCGGTCTGGCATGGGTTGTTACGCTATCCTTGCCGCATCGCACTGGTGGTGATGCTGGCCTACGCACTTGGCGTGTTCACGCTGGCCAAACGGATCTGGGGGTTATGAACGACGCGTCGATCGAAGTCGTACTGGCACTGCCGGGGCGCTGCTGGCGTGAACGCGTGGCCCTGACCGCTGGGCTGACCGTAGAGACGGCTGCCACAGCGTCCGGGCTGGCCGGCTTGTGCGAGCGCTTGACCGGTGAACGGCCGGCCTACGGTATCTACGGGCGCAAGGTCGATGCGCAACAGTCGTTGCGCGTCGGTGATCGGATCGAACTCTATCGAAGCCTGCTGGCCGATCCGCGGGCGCGCCGCCGCGCACGCGCGCGGGATCAGGGCTAGCCGACAGCTGGCTCAGGTACCCGGCAGCGGGGCGCCGATGGTGCTTTCCCGAGCGCCGGGGCCATCGTCATAGGGCCCCAGTTCGTCGTCGTAAGGGCCGGGGCCATCGTTATCCGGGCCCGGTGAGACCTCGCTCGGCAGAGGGTTATCGTCGTCCAGTCCGGGGGCGCCGTCCATCACGCTGGCGGTGTATTCGTCATCGCCCTCGATCTGGGCGAGCTGGCCGTTGGCAAAGTACAGGTTCAGCTCGCTCTGGCGCACGTGCGCGCGTGGATCGCGATAATAGAAGACGTAGTCCCAGCGGTCCTTTTCGAAGCTGCTGTCGATGAGCGACGTGCCCATGACGTACTGGACCTGACGCTTGGTCATGCCGAGCTCGAGCTGACCGACGTTCTTCGCGGTCACCACGTTGCCCTGGACTACCGGTACCCGGAAGAAGACCGGCAGGCTGCAGGCGGACAGCATCAGCAGCGTGGCTAGCACGAACAGTGTTCTCATACGACCATAATCCCTGGTGGAACGACGGCCGGTGGCCGTCCGCGTCCGAGATGCGAACCGCATCATACGGCAGGGCTTTTGTGCCTGCCAAACAGCGTGCTGCTCGGCGAGGCGGGCTCAGCGCTGGGCACGCGCGATCATGTCGGCGGCATGTGCTCGGGTCTGGGCGGTGAGTTCGACCCCGCCAAGCATGCGCGCCAGTTCTTCGACCCGGCTGTCATCGTCCAGCGTGGTGATCGACGTGGAGGTCTGGCCGCCGGCCACCTGTTTGGCTACGCGTAGATGCTGGCCGGCCAGCGCGGCGACCTGGGGAAGATGAGTCACGCACAGCGACTGGCCGGCACTGCCCAGTGCTCGCAGCTGGCGGCCGACGATCTCGGCCACACCGCCGCCGATACCCGTGTCGACTTCATCGAAGACCAGGGTGGGCACCCGGGTACGACTGGCTGCAACCACCTCGATGGCCAGGCTGATACGCGACAGCTCGCCGCCGGAAGCCACACGATCCAGAGGGCGTGCCGGCTGGCCCGGGTTGGCGGCAATCAGGAACTCGATCTCGTCGGTTCCGGTGGGCGCGACGCGTGACGCGGCGCCGGGGCTCACCTGGACCTTGAAATCGCCCTCGGGCATACCGAGCGTGCGGATGATCTCGCTGATCGCATCGCCGAGCTGTTCAGCCGCGCTCTGTCGGGCACGGCTGAGCGCGGCAGCGGCTTCGTCGTAGTCGGCCACCTGTCGCGCCTCGGCCTGTCTGAGTGCTGTCAGCCGCTCGCCGGCATTCTCGAGTTCGGCCAGTTCATCGTTCAGGCGAAGAGCGAGGCTCGGCAGATCGGCGGGGTTTACGTGATGCTTGCGGGCCAGATCCTGAATGCCGGCCAGGCGCTGTTCGACCTCGCGGAAACGCTGCGGGTCGATATCCAGCCCGTCGATATGGTGACGCAGATCGTCTGCCGCCTCCTGTGTCTGAATACGCGCACTGGTGACCAACTCGGCGATCGGGCCGAAACCGGCATCGATGCTGCCCAGATCCGTCAGCAACCGCTCGGCCATGCCAAGCTGATCCATGGCGGCCCCTTCGTCGGCTTCGAACAGCGCGGCGAGCGCCTGCTGACCGTCCGCGATCAGCCGTTCTGCGCTGGCCAGGCGACGGTGTTCGGCGCCGAGGGTGTCGATTTCGTCGTCGGCCAGAGCCAGCGCGTCCAGTTCGCCGACCTGGTAGCGCAGCAGGTCGATACGCATGTCGCCGGAGGCATCGACCTGCTCGATCCGTTCGATGGCCGTCCGGGTATCGCGCAGCGCCCGGGCGGCGTCGGCGGTTGCGGTCAGCTCGGCGTCGTAGCTGCCGTACTCGTCGAGCAGCTGACGCTGTGCCCCGCGGCGCAGAAGCGATTGGTGGGCGTGCTGGCCGTGGATATCAACCAGCGTCTGACCGAGGGCGCGCAGCTCGCGCACCGGCATGGGTGTGCCGTTTATCCAGGCTCGGCTGCGACCTTCCCGGGCGACCAGCCGGCGGATGACGCATTCGTCGTCGTCATCGAGTTCGTGTTCTGCCAGCCAAGCCGCGGCTGCCGGCGCGTCGGCCAGCGTGAACCGCGCGGTGATATCGGTTCGGTCCGCGCCCTCGCGGATCGCCTCTACATCGGCGCGATCGCCCAGGATCAGATTGAGCGCGCCGACCAGGATCGACTTGCCGGCGCCGGTCTCGCCCGAGAGCACCGTCATGCCCGGCCCGAATTCCACGGCCAGGCGGTCGATGATGGCGAAATTGCGGATCGTGATCTCTGCGAGCATGAATCAGGCCAGCTGCTGGCCGCGGCCCCACTGGAGCTTGTTGCGCAGTATGTTGAAGTAATCATAGCCCGGCGGGTGGATCAGCTGCAGGTTGTGCGGCGCCCGTTCGATATGCACGCGATCACCGCCCGACAGGGCCTGGGTGACCTGGCCGTCGCTGGTGAACAGCGCCGAGCCATCGAGATTGTTGGCCACGTGCACTTCGATGCGGTGGTCGGCATCCACGATCAGCGGCCGGTCGGACAGGGTATGCGGACAGATCGGTACCAGCGCCAGCGCGTTCAGCCCGGGGTGGAGCACCGGGCCGCCGCCGGACAGGGCATAGGCTGTCGAACCGGTAGGCGTGGCCACCACCATGCCGTCGGCCCGATGATGGCTGATGAAGACGCCGTTCATGTAGGTGTCGAAATCCAGCACCCGGGCAAAGGCCTGGTTGCGGATTACGCACTCATTGATCGCATCAAAGGCGTCCTTTTCGAACTGGCCGCTGGCGCGTTCGATTCGGGCAGACAACATCAGCCTCGATTCGGCGATATACCGGCCGGCGAAGACGTCATCGAGCGTGGCTCGCATATCGCGAGGCAGCACGTCGACCATGAAACCCAGGCGCCCGAGGTTGACCCCGAGCAGCGGCGTGCCGGTGGCGGCCACGAGGCGACCGGCATCGAGCAACGTGCCATCGCCGCCGACCACCACCACGAGATCGCAGCGCTGGCCGAGCGAAATGCGCGGGCAGCGGTCGATGCCGTCGGCAATATCCTCGTGGCTGTCGTCGACGAGCACGGTCTTGCCTCGGCCGAGCAGGTCGTCCACCAGGGCATGCAACGTCGTGCGCACGCTGTCGCCGTCCTTCTTGGCAAGAATGCCGATGGTTTCGAACTCGTGCGCCATGGCCCGTCTGTCTCTCGCGACTCCAACGCACAAGCATTCACGCCTTGGCCGATAATTTCAACGCGCGCGACGATATCGCTTGAAATGACGACAGCCAGCCCAATCATGCTCGCCAACGGGACAGTCGAACACGGGTTGCGACTGTCCAGGTCATTCAAGCGGGGATTTGCCAATGAGCCAACAAGACACGCCCAAGACGCCGCATGGCGAACAGGACTCGGCCGCGGAAAATGCGCCGCAGCCGGATATCGAGGCCGTTCAGGACGGCACCGAGGATTATGTCGATGCCGGCGGCGCGAGCGCCGATAGCCTGGCCGAGACCGAAGAGCTACAGGCCGAGCTCGACCAGGCGCGCGCCGAAGCTGCCCAGTACCGCGACCAGGCGGTGCGCGCAGCGGCCGAGATGGAGAACGTGCGCAAGCGCGCCGCGCGCGATGTCGAGTCCGCCCGCAAGTTTGCGCTCGAGAAATTCGCAGCCGATCTGCTGGGTGTGCGCGACAGCCTGGAGCTGGGTCAGCAGGCCGCCGAAGAACACAGCGGCGACTTCGACAAGCTCAAGGAGGGTATGGACATGACCGCGCGCATGCTGGCGACCAGCATGGAGAAGGCGGGCATCGAGCCGATCGACCCCCAGGGCGAGTCGTTCGATCCGGAGTTTCATGAAGCCGTGTCGACCCAGCCGACCGACGACATGGCGCCCAACACGGTCGCTGCGGTCATGCAGAAGGGTTACACGCTCAATGGACGTGTGCTGCGCGCGGCCATGGTCGTGGTCGCAAAGCCGGCCGAAAAAGGCTGACCACGGTCGTCTAACTCGCCGCGGCGCTTGAAAAGGCAACGGCCGCGCCCCAAATCGAAGAGCAAGTCAAGTTTTGCAAGACGCCGTTTATACGGCGCACAGTCAGAGGGACTAGAACATGGGTAAGATTATTGGTATCGACCTCGGCACCACGAACTCGTGTGTGGCCATTCTCGAGGGCGATCAGCCGAAGGTGATCGAGAATGCCGAAGGTGAACGCACCACGCCCAGCGTGGTCGCGTTCACGGACGACGATCAGACGCTGGTCGGTCGTCCGGCCAAGCGCCAGGCGGTGACCAATCCGACCGATACGCTGTACGCGATCAAGCGACTGATCGGCCGCACGTTCGACGATCCGACGACCCAGCGTGATATCGAGACGGTGCCCTACAAGATCGTCAAGTCCGATAACGGCGATGCCTGGGTCGAAGCGGGCGGCAAGAAGATGGCGCCGCCGGAAATCTCGGCCAAGGTGCTGCAGAAGATGAAGTCCACCGCCGAGGACTATCTCGGTGAAAAGGTGACCGAGGCGGTCATTACCGTGCCGGCCTACTTCAACGATGCCCAGCGTCAGGCCACCAAGGACGCCGGCCGCATCGCAGGCCTGGACGTCAAGCGCATCATCAACGAGCCGACCGCGGCCGCCCTTGCCTACGGCATGGACAAGAAAGGCGGCGACAAGAAGATCGCGGTCTATGATCTGGGTGGCGGTACCTTCGATATCTCCATCATCGAAGTGGCCGAAGTCGACGGCGAGCATCAGTTCGAGGTGCATGCCACCAATGGCGACACCTTCCTCGGCGGCGAGGACTTCGACAACAAGATCATCGAGCACATCGCAGCCGAGTTCGAAAAAGAGCAGGGCGTGGATCTGCGCAAGGACAAGCTGGCCCTGCAGCGGCTCAAGGAAGCGGCCGAGAAGGCCAAGATCGAGCTGTCCTCCACGCAGCAGACCGAGATCAACCTGCCGTACGTCACGGCTGACCAGTCGGGCCCGAAGCATCTCAACATGAAGATGACCCGCGCCAAGCTGGAAAGCCTGGTCGAGGATCTGGTCGCGCGCACGATCGATCCGTGCCGGACTGCGCTCAAGGACGCGGGCATGAAGGCCTCGGACATCGATGACGTGATCCTGGTCGGCGGCCAGACCCGCATGCCGGCCGTACAGGAAGCGGTCAAGAGCTTCTTCGGCAAGGATGCCCGCAAGGACGTCAACCCGGATGAGGCCGTGGCCGTGGGTGCCGCGATTCAGGGTTCGGTCCTGTCGGGCGACACCAAGGACGTGCTGCTGCTGGACGTCACGCCGCTGTCGCTGGGTATCGAAACCCTGGGCGGCAAGATGACCAAGCTCATCGATAAGAACACGACGATCCCGACCCGCAAGTCGGAGACCTTCTCGACCGCCGAGGACAACCAGCCGGCCGTGACCGTGCATGTTCTTCAGGGCGAGCGCGAGCAGGCGTCTGCCAACAAGTCGCTGGGCCGGTTCGACCTGTCGGATATTCCGCCGGCACCGCGCGGCACGCCGCAGATCGAGGTCACCTTCGATATCGACGCCAACGGCATCCTGAACGTCTCGGCCAAGGACAAGGCCACCGGCAAGGAACAGTCGATCGTGATCAAGGCCTCCTCCGGTCTGTCGGACGACGAGATCGATCAGATGGTCAAGGACGCCGAGGATCACGCCGAGGAAGATGCCAAGTTCAACGAGCTGATCACCGCGCGCAACCAGGCGGACGGCCTGATCCACGGCATCGAGAAGTCCATGCGTGATCTGGGCGACAAGGTCACCGAAGACGAGAAGAAGCCGATCGACGAGGCCATCGCCGAGCTGCGTACCGCACTCGAAGGCGACGACAAGGACGAGATCGACGCCAAGACCCAGAAGCTGTCCGAAGCGTCGGCACCGGTCATGGAGAAGGTCTATGGTCAGGGTGCCGAAGGCGAGGCCGAGCAGGGCGCCGACGCCCAGGCGCAGGGCCAGGGTAGCCAGGACGATGACGTCGTCGATGCCGACTTCGAGGAAGTCAAGGAAGACGACAAGAAGTCCGGCACCAACTCGTAACGTCGGTTAATTCGACCCAGCAGCCGGGGTAACGCCAGCCGTTGCCCCGGCCTTTTTGGTTATAAGGTTTTCGATTCATGGCGAAACGCGATTACTACGAAGTGCTCGGTGTGTCCAAGGGCGCGGGCAAGGACGAGATCAAGAAGGCCTATCGACGGCTCGCGATGAAGAATCATCCGGATCGTAATCCGGACGATGCCGAGGCCGAGGCCCGTTTCAAGGAGGCCTCCGAGGCCTACGAGGTGCTGTCGGACGATCGCAAGCGCCAGGCCTACGACCAGTTCGGCCATGCCGGGCTGGGCGGCGCGGCCGGCGGGGGAGGCCCGGCGGGCGCCGGCGGGTTCGGCGATATCTTCGGCGATATCTTTTCTGACATTTTCGGCGGCGGCATGGGCGGTGGCCGGCAACGGGCCTCACGCGGTGCAGACCTGCGCTACGACCTCGATCTGGATCTGGAAACCGCGATCGACGGCGATACCGTCGAGATACGTATTCCCACGCTCGACGAGTGCGACGCCTGCGACGGCAGCGGTGCCGAGAAGGGCTCGCCCGTGGATACCTGCGGCACCTGTCAGGGTATGGGTCAGGTGCGTATCCAGCAGGGCTTTCTCTCGATTCAGCAGACCTGTCCGGATTGTCACGGAACCGGCAAGAAGGTCCGCAATCCCTGCCGGAAATGCCACGGCGAAGGGCGAGTGCAGTCATCCAAGACGCTGTCCGTCAAGGTGCCGCCGGGCGTGGACAACGGCGATCGCATCCGTCTCTCGGGCGAAGGCGAGGCCGGCGAGATGGGCGGTCCGGCGGGCGATCTGTATGTTCAGATCAACGTCAAGTCGCACGAGTTCTTCATACGCGATGGCAACAATCTGCGTGCGAACGTGCCGGTCGACATGATCACAGCAGCCCTCGGCGGGGAGATCGACGTGCCGACGCTCAAGGGCAAGGTGAGCCTTCGCATCCCCGCGGAGACCCAGTCGGGCAAAACGTTCCGTCTGCGTGGCAAGGGTGTGCAATCGGTGCGTACCTCCGCGCCTGGTGATCTGCTGGTCAAGGTCAGTGTGGAAACGCCGGTCAACCTCAACAGCAAGCAGAAGAAGCTGCTCGAAGAGCTGCGTGAAAGCATGGACGATAGCGGCCGCAGTCACAGCCCGGCCACGGCCAGCTGGCTGGATAAGGCCAAGCGCTTTTTCGGCGAACATCTGAGCTAGACAGCTCGCCCGCCGGTACGCCGCTCGTTTTCGGCCTCGTACGACTCGGAAGGCCCGCGGCAGGCGTGGTGAACGCGCATCGGCCCGGCTGACAAGCCGCCGGACCGTATATGGTTAATAACATCTTGTACGACACCGGGAGACAGGGTATGACACGGGTAGCCATCAACGGCGCTGCCGGGCGCATGGGTCGGGAATTGGCCGTGGCGTGCCTTCGCCGTGACGACCTGTCGCTGGCAGCGGCTTTCGAGGCGCCGGGCAGCGACTCGATCGGTCAGGATATCGGTCGGCTGGCCAACGGCGAGGATCTGGGCGTGGCCATCGCCTCGGCGGACGATCGTGGCACGGCCGAGTTCGATGTGCTGATTGATTTCACCCGCCCGGGGCCCTGTCTGGCCGCACTTGCCGACTGCCAGGCGCGGGGCGCGGCGATGGTGATCGGCACCACCGGTTTCGACGAGAACCAGCTGGAAACCATTGAGCGGGCCGCGGAACAGATCGCGATCGTGATCGCCCCGAACTTCAGTGCCGGCGTTAACTTGACGCTAAAACTTCTTGATATTGCAGCCAAAGCGCTCGGCGATGATTTCGATATCGAAGTGGTCGAGGCTCATCACCGGCACAAGGTGGACGCGCCCTCCGGCACGGCGTTGCGTATCGGCGAAGTGCTGGCCGATGCCACCGGACGCGATCTGAGCGATTGCGCGGTCTACGCACGCCACGGCCATACCGGCGAGCGCGAGCGGCGCACGATCGGTTTCCAGACCATTCGCGGGGGCGATATCGTGGGTGAGCATACCGTGTTGTTCGCCGGCGACGGCGAACGCGTGGAGATCACGCATAAGGCCTCTTCGCGTCAAACGTTCGCTGGCGGCGCGATGCGTGCCGCGGCCTGGGCTTCCGATCAGGGCCCTGGACGCTACGACATGACCGACGTGCTCGGCCTGAGCGACGACTGAAACCGGTCACGGCTGGCCGACGCCAGCCGGAGCCGCTATAATTTCGCGCCGCATGCGGCCAGTCGGCCGCTATCCCGGCCTGATGCCCGCTCGATCACCGTAACCGGAGTCATAGTTGCGCCCGACAGCCCTGCTTGCGCTCGAAGACGGTAGCCTTTTCCACGGTCGCGCCATCGGCGCACTCGGCAGTACGGTTGGAGAGGTGGTCTTCAACACCGCCATGACCGGCTACCAGGAAATTCTTACCGACCCCTCTTACCGTCAGCAGATGGTCACGCTGACCTATCCGCATATCGGCAACACCGGAGCCAACGCTCAGGACGTCGAATCGGCGCGGGTGCAGGCGGCCGGCCTGATCGTGCGGGAGATTCCGCGCACGCCAAGCAACTGGCGCACGGACGGCAGCCTGATCGACTACCTCGAGGCCAACGATATCGTTGGCATCGGCGATATCGATACGCGTCGGCTGACACGCATCCTGCGCGAGAAGGGTGCCCAGAACGGCTGTATCGTGGCCGGCGACGACATCGACGCCGACGATGCGCTTGCCCGGGCGCGGGCGTTTCCGGGGCTCAAGGGGGCCGATCTCGCCGCCGAGGCCGGGACCTCCGAAGTCTACGAGTGGGACGAGCCGAGCTGGGTCGGGCCTAACGACAGCCACGAGCCGGCTCCAGCGCAGTATCACGTTGCGGTCTACGACTACGGTGTGAAGTACAACATTCTGCGCCGCCTGGTCGACTGCGGCGCGCGGGTGACGGTCGTGCCACCACGGATGCCGCTCGACGAGGTTCTGGCGATGAACGTCGATGGCGTGCTGCTGGCCAACGGGCCGGGCGACCCCGAACCGTGCGACTATGCGATCGCCACGTGTCGCGAGCTCATCGAACGAGAGGTGCCCACCCTCGGTATCTGTCTGGGGCATCAGATTCTCGGCCTGGCAGCCGGCGGCCGAAGCCTCAAGATGAAGTTCGGCCATCACGGCGCCAACCACCCGGTGATCGACGTTGCGTCCGGCGAGGTGATGATCACCAGCCAGAACCATGGCTTCGCTATCGACGAGGCCAGCCTTCCCGACACGGTGCGCGTGACGCATCGGTCGCTGTTCGACGGATCGCTCCAGGGTATCGAGATAATCGGCAAGCCGGTCTTTTCGTTCCAGGGGCATCCCGAGGCGAGCCCGGGTCCGCACGATGTGGCGCCGTTGTTCGAGCGCTTCATCGGTGCCCTGCACGCCCGAAGCGCCGGCGCCTGAATATCGAGGCATCGCTTTAATTGATGCCTCCAATTTAATGATCTAGAACGCGAATATCGGCCCCAGCGAGTTTGCGGGCCAGCCAGCGAGCCAAGCCATGCCCAAGCGCACAGACATTCAAAGCATTCTCGTCATCGGCGCGGGGCCGATCGTCATCGGTCAGGCCTGCGAGTTCGACTACTCCGGCATGCAGGCCTGCAAGGCGCTGGCCGACGAGGGCTTCAGGGTCATTCTCGTCAATTCGAATCCGGCCACGATCATGACCGATCCGGAAACGGCGGACGCGGTGTATATCGAGCCGATCACCTGGCAGACCGTGGCCAAGATCATCGCCAAGGAAAAGCCGGACGCACTGCTGCCCACCATGGGCGGACAGACCGCGCTCAACTGTGCGCTGGATCTGTTCAACAATGGCGTGCTCGCCGAGCACGGCGTGGAGATGATCGGCGCCTCGCGCGATGCCATCGACATGGCCGAGGACCGCAACGCCTTCCGCGAGGCCATGCACGAAATCGGGCTGTTCACGCCCGAGTCGCAGGTCGTGCATTCGGCCGCCGAAGCCGAGGACGTGCAGGCGCGTATCGGTTTTCCGATCATCATGCGGCCGTCGTTCACCCTCGGGGGCACCGGTGGTGGTATCGCCTACAACCGCGAGGAGTTCGATGACCTGCTCGCGCGCGGGCTGGAGCTTTCGCCGACCAACGAGGTGCTCATCGAGCAGTCGGTGCTGGGCTGGAAAGAATACGAGATGGAGGTGGTGCGCGATTCGGCGGACAACTGCATCATCATCTGTGCGATCGAGAACGTCGATGCCATGGGCGTGCACACCGGTGACTCGATCACCGTCGCACCGGCGCAGACGCTGACCGACCGCGAGTATCAGGTCATGCGCGATGCATCACTGGCCTGTCTGCGGAAGATCGGTGTCGATACCGGCGGCTCGAACGTGCAGTTCGCGATCAACCCGGCCGACGGCCAGATGATCATCATCGAGATGAATCCGCGCGTGTCGCGTTCGTCGGCGCTGGCGTCCAAGGCGACCGGTTTCCCGATCGCCAAGGTGGCCGCGAAGCTCGCTGTCGGCTACACGCTCGACGAACTCAAAAACGAGATCACCGGCGGTGCCACACCCGCGTCGTTCGAACCGTCGATCGACTATGTCGTGACCAAGATGCCGCGCTTCACTTTCGAGAAGTTTCCGGCCGCCGACAGCCGTCTGACCACCCAGATGAAGTCGGTGGGCGAGGCGATGGCCATCGGGCGCAACTTCCAGGAATCGCTGCAGAAGGCCATGCGCAGCCTGGAAATCGGCTCGGACGGCTTCGAGCCGAAGCTGGACGAGCTGCACAGCGACAGTGCGAAGAGTACGCTGCGGGCCGAATTGTCGACACCACGCGCCGAGCGCCTGTGGTATGTCGCCGATGCCTTCCGAGCCGGCTTCACGCTGGCTGAAGTGCACGCGCTGTGTCATATCGATCCGTGGTTTCTCGACCAGATCGAAGAGCTGGTGACCATGGAGGGCGCGCTGGCCCAGTCCACGCTTGGCGATATCGATGCCGATACGCTGCGTGCCTACAAGCGCAAGGGTTTTTCCGATCTGCGTCTGGCGGCGCTGCTGGGCTGCGACGAGTTCGCCGTCCGCCGGACCCGGCTCAAGCACTCCATCGTGCCGGTCTACAAGCGGGTGGACTCCTGCGCGGCCGAATTCCCGACCGCGACGGCCTACCAGTATTCGTCGTACGACGAGGAGTGCGAGGCCGCGCCCTCCGATCGGGACAAGATCATGGTGCTGGGCGGTGGGCCCAACCGCATCGGCCAGGGCATCGAGTTCGACTACTGCTGTGTGCATGCCGCACTCGCCATGCGCGAGGATGGTTATGAAACGATCATGGTCAACTGCAATCCGGAGACCGTCTCCACCGACTACGACACCTCGGACCGGCTGTATTTCGAGCCGCTGACCTTCGAGGACGTCATGTCGATCATCGACGTCGAGCAGCCCAAGGGCGTGATCGTGCAGTACGGCGGCCAGACGCCGCTCAAGCTGGCACGGCGTCTGGAAGCCGCAGGTGCGCCGATCATCGGGACCACGCCTGACTCGATCGATCTCGCTGAGGATCGCGATCGTTTCCTCAACCTGGTCAACAAGCTCGGGCTCAAGCAGCCGGCCAACCGCAGTGCGCGTTCCGAGGCGGAAGCCATGCGCCTGGCCGAGGAAGTCGGCTTTCCCATGGTCGTGCGGCCATCCTACGTGCTGGGCGGCCGCGCCATGGAAATCGTGTACGAGCCGGAAGATCTGCAGCGTTATATGGGCGCGGCGGTGAAGGTATCGCCGGATTCGCCGGTACTGCTCGATCGTTTCCTCGAAGATGCGATCGAGCTGGACGTCGACGCGATCTGCGACGGCACCGACGTGTTCATCGGTGGCATCATGGAGCATATCGAACAGGCCGGCGTGCACTCGGGCGACTCGGCCTGTTCGCTGCCGCCTTACAGCCTGGGCGCCGAGGTGCTCGACGAGGTCCGGCGCCAGACCGCCGCGCTCGCCCGCGGTCTGTCGGTGGTGGGACTGATGAACGTTCAGTTCGCCATTCGGGGTGGCGAGGTCTATCTGCTGGAGGTCAATCCTCGGGCATCGCGTACCGTGCCGTTCGTATCCAAAGCCACCGGCGTGCCACTGGCCAAGATCGCGGCCCGCTGTATGGCCGGTCTTACGCTGACCGAGCAGAATGTCGGCGCCGAACGCCGGATTGACCATTTCGCGGTCAAGGAGGCGGTCTTCCCGTTCTCCAAGTTCCCAACCGTGGACCCGCTGCTCGGGCCCGAAATGAAGTCCACCGGCGAAGTGATGGGCGTTGGCCGAACCTTCGGCGAGGCGTTTGCCAAGTCACAGCTGGCCAGTGGCGTGGGTCTGCCCGAAGGCGGTGTCGCTCTGATCACCGTGCGGGATGCTGACAAGCCGCATGCAGTCGAGTTGGCACGGGCGCTGGTCGCCGCCGGCTTCCAGGTGGTGGCCACCCATGGCACCGCGGCGGCGATCGTTGCCGCCGGCATCGAGTGCGCAAGCGTAAACAAGGTCAAGGAAGGGCGCCCGCATATCGTCGACATGATCAAGAACGGCGAGATCCAGCTGGTGGTCAACACCACCGAGGGCAAGCGCGCGATCGAGGAGTCCCGTTCGATCCGAATCACCGCACTTCGCTACAAGGTGGCGTACTTCACCACGATCGCCGGCGCGCAGGCCAGTTGCACGGCGATGGCGGACGATCGGAATGCGCAAGTCTATTCGCTGCAATCGCTTCAGGCGGCCATCCCGGCATGATCGGGACGCCGTGGCGGGCAGAAAATTCTGTCGTGACTCGCTATAATGCGGGCCAAACATCCACCGATTGAACGTCATTACAAAAGTCATTAAGCAAGCATCGGACGATGTGAATTTTCGTGCGCCGCTCAAGCAGGACGGCGCGGACATCCTGCGACTCGTGCATGATCTGGGCGTGCTCGACGCCAATTCGGCCTATGCCTACATGCTGATCGGCGAGCATCATTCCGATACCAGCGTGGTCGCCGAAATCGACGGTCGTCTGGTCGGGTTCATCACCGCCTATATCCTGCCGCGCCATCCCGATATCGTCTTTGTATGGCAAGTCGGTGTGGCCGAGGCCGGCCGCGGCCGCGGGCTGGCGACGCGCATGCTCTTCGAGATTCTCAAGCGTCCGGCGTGTTTCGATGTCCACTACATGGATACCACGATCGGTCCGAGCAACGAGCCGTCTCAGGCGTTGTTCCGTGGCCTGGCCCGTCGCCTGAACACCTACGTCGAGGAAAGCGAACTCTTCGCCAGCGATCTGTTCGGCGATTTCGACGACGAAGAGCACGAGCCCGAGATACTGTTTCGTATCGGCCCGTTCGATGCGAAGACCGTGCGCGGCGCGCTCGAGTAGTCCTGCCGATCCAGTCTATTTCGATTCCACCCGAGCCAAGCTCAGGAGTTTCCATGGAAACCATCAATCGACTCGAATCCGAAGTACGCGGTTATGTGCGTGGCTTCCCGACCGTATTCACCACGGCCAAGGGCAATTGCCTGACCAACGACAAGGGCGAGTACTATCTCGACTTCTTCGGCGGCGCCGGCGCGCTCAACTACGGCCATAACGACGAGACCATGAAGGCCGCGCTGCTGGAGTACATCCAGGGCGACAACATCTGCCACGGCCTGGACATGGCGACCGACCAGAAGCAGATCTTTCTCGAGACATTCGAAGAAGTGGTGATGAAGCCGCGGGGCATGGACTACAAGATCCAGTTCCCCGGGCCGACGGGCACCAATGCCGTTGAGGCCGCGCTCAAGCTCGCGCGCAAGGTGAAAAAGCGCGATCGGGTGCTTTTCTTCACCAATGGTTATCACGGCATGACGCTCGGCTCGCTGGCGGTCACGGGCAACGCGTCCAAGCGTGCTGGTGCGGGCGTGTGCCTGTGTCATTCCTCGCCGATTCCGTTTCACGACTACTTCCGCGACGGCCGGGACACTGCGTCCGACCTGGAAATGCTGCTCGACAACAGTTCCAGCGGTCTGGAAAAGCCGGCCGCCGTCATTCTCGAGACAGTGCAGGGCGAGGGCGGCATCAACGTCGCCAGCAACGAGTGGCTCCAGCGTATCGAGAAGGTCTGCCGCAAGCACGACATGCTGCTGATCGTGGACGACATCCAGGCCGGTGTCGGGCGTACTGGGCCGTTCTTTTCCTTCGAGCCTTCGGGTATCAAGCCGGACATCATCACGCTGTCCAAGTCGCTGTCCGGCTTCGGACTGCCGCTTGCGATCACCATGATTCGCCCCGATCTGGATATCTGGGAGCCGGGCGAGCATAACGGTACGTTCCGTGGCAACAACCACGCGTTTGTGACCGCTGTATCGGCGCTCAACAAGTTCTGGCGCGACGACGCGTTCGAAAAGGAAACGCTGCGCAAAGGTGAGCACATGCGCAAGCGCCTGCAGGAGATCGTCGACAGCCATTCCGGGTTCGAAGCCGAGGTGCGCGGACGCGGCATGTTCATCGGCGTCGACTGCGAGGATGCCGATATCGCCGGTCAGATCGTGGCCGAATGCTTCGAGCGCAAGCTGCTGATGGAAACGGCCGGCCCGCGCGACAGTGTGATCAAATTCATGCAGGCGCTGACCACCACAGATGCTGATATCGACAAGGGGCTGGATATCGTGGCCGACTCGGTGCAGAGCGTGCTCGAGAAGCATGGTCTGGCCAAGGGTGCCGCCTAGTAGGCGACCGTCGGTCGTTTGGTCATTCGCTTGCGAGCGTTGTACGCACGCTCGCAAGCGAGTACAAATAATTCCACCCAAGTAAAGGAGTTGGTATGAAGATTGTTCGCACCGAAGACCTGCGCGGCACCGACCGTGAAGTCATCAGCGAAGGCGGCTGGACCAGCGTTCGCTGGTTGCTCGCCAAGGACGGTATGGGGTTCTCGTTCCACGAAACCACCTTTCCGCCCGGCCTCGAATTCGACATGTGGTACAAGCATCATCTGGAAGCGGTGTTTTGCTACCAGGGTGAAGGTACCCTCGTGAACCGCGATACCGGTGAAGAGCACAAGATCGAGCCGGGCACCGTGTATGCGTTGGATAACCACGACAAGCACACGCTCAAGGCCAAGACCGAAATGAAGCTGGTCTGCGCGTTCAACCCGCCGGTTACCGGTCGTGAAACCCACGACGCAGACGGTGCCTACGTGCCGCCGAAGGACTAAGTCCTGCTGCGGGCATTTGCATGCTTGCATACGAAGGCCCCGGCGCTGAGCCGGGGCTTTTTTTTTGCGTCGGCAGGGGTGAGTTCGGCGACTGACGGCTCGTCAGCCGGTGTTGCCTCCTCCGCCAAAGCAAGACGGAGCGCCGGCACAGTCCGCCGGCGGTCGGCCCGGGTCGGCAAGGGCCCCATGCAGGTGCCAGCCCGCTCGGGCCACGACTGGCTGTGGCGCATGGCCACCGTAACGGTTAGGCCGTCAGCCCACCCACCAGCGCACCTGCCAACAGCGGCAGGCTCTGGACGACGATGAGCACGAACAGCCCGGCGCCGGCGATTGCGCCGATGATGGGCATCCCGATAAGTGCGGTGCCAAACCCGACCAGGACAAAACACAGTACGGCGGCCGGCAATACGGCGGCCAGCAACCCGCGACCGGCATTGCCTGCGGTGCGTCCCCCCACGAAACCTGCCAACAGTGGGCCGATCAGTGGCAGCCAGAACAGCAGCAGGGAAAGTACCGCCATCCAGATCATGGCCATCACGAGACTGCCTTGCTTCATCTTTTTTGAGTCCTTCAAAACGTTGTGTGCATGGACTGGCCGGCATCAAAGCCGGACAATAGGGCTATTGTCGCAAAGCAACCGAGTCCGCGCATGAACCGCTTCAGCCTGGATCAGTACGAACGTCCGGAACTCGAGCCGCCCGAGCAGGATACTAAATTGCTCATGCATTCCTGCTGTGCCCCCTGTGCAGGCGACGTGTTGGCCGCGGTAAAGGCTTCGGGTATTGATACCACCGTGTACTTCTACAATCCGAATATTCATCCGGTGGCCGAATACGAGATGCGCAAGGCCGAGGATATTCGCTACTGCGAAGAACTCGGCATTCCGCATATCGACGGCGATTACGACACGGACCGCTGGTTCGACCGGATTCGTGGTCTGGAGAACGAGCCGGAGCGCGGGCGCCGTTGTACCGTGTGTTTCGACATGCGGTTCGAACGAACCGCGCTCTATGCCGCTGAGCACGGCTACGGGTTGATCTCCAGTACCCTGGGTATTTCGCGCTGGAAGAACATGGCCCAGATCAACGAGGCCGGCGTACGCGCGGCCGCCCGCTATCCGGATGTCATCTATTGGACCCTGAACTGGCGCAAGGAGGGCGGTGCGGCGCGCATGATCGAGATCGCCAAGCGCAAGGGCTTCTATCAGCAAGAGTACTGCGGATGCGTATACAGCCTGCGCGATACTAATCGGCACCGAAAAACCCGAGGCCGTGAGCGTATCCAGAAAGGGGTCAAATTCTATGGCCGGGAAGCGATTACCGGCACCGCGCCGGGGCGTGGCGAATATCCTACATTGAAGACGCCGGCCGACGACTGATCGGCCGGCATCGAAGGCCTTAACGCATCTTTTGGATACGTTGGGCCAGTTCCGGATTCTGCTGGGCCGCGCGGGCGATCTCGTTGTAATCGGACACCGACAGGTCGTTGTCCTGAACCGCTTCGACCATCTTCTGGTTGGCCTTGTTGCGGTTGGCCATCATCGATTCCTGATCCTGGCTGTTTTTCATCTGCTGCTGGATATCGGCGCGCACCGAACGGACGTCTTGTTGGGCGGCGGCGAACTTTTCCAGTTTCGCGTCGGAGACGTTGGCGGCCGACGTAGCCGGTTGCGGCGTCTGGGTTTGCCCGGATCCGCCGTACGACGACTGGCCGTCCTGAGCGAAGACCGGTGCAGCACAGGCCAGGGTTGCGCCCATGAGCGCCGTCGCAGCGATACGGTTGGCTGAAAGCATGGTGACTCCTTGCTTGAATTAAGTGTCGCGAACGGCAAAAAGCCGTACGCACGATCACCAACGCCGACACGCCGCGATCGGTTCCATGGTTTTTCCGCTCGCATCGAATGTTCCTCATAACGGCTTGGATGGAACCAAACGCGCCAACAGCCGTTGGTAGCGATGTGGACAGTCAACCAACGCCAATGGCGGCCGACCGGGCACCGAGGACGGGCGAGTGATTCAGGCGCACATGATCGAGGCCGAGATTCCGCATTTGCGGCGGTATGCCCGCTCGCTATTGCGCGGCCATCGCGAAAGTGCCGACGACCTGGTACAGGACACGCTCGAGCGCGCCTGGAGCAAGCGCTGGCTATGGCGGCCGAGCGGCCGCTTGCGCAGCTGGCTGTTCCGGATTCTTTACCGGCTGTATCTCGACCGCATGCCGGTCGTCACCGCAGCTCACGGCAATCTGATCGCACTGGATGCAATACGCGAACCAGTCTGCGGCCGGGCGCGGCCGGACAGTACGCTCCACTGTCGCGACGTACTCGACGCCATTGATGCGTTGCCCGACACCCAGCGTGCGGTACTGTTGCTGGTTGCCGTCGAGCAGCCCAGCTATAGCGAGGGCGCTGCCATGCTCGGTATCCGCGTGGGCACGTATCGCTCACGGCTGTCCCGGGCGCGTGAGATGCTCGGCGAACGACTCGAGCTGCGCCCGTCACCCCTATCGGCAAAGGAGGGTCAGCATGGCTGAATCGGACAACCCCGGCATCGATCACGAACGTAGGGTGGCATTCCATACCGGACGGCTCGGCGCCGCGCGGCAGCGGACGGGCGGGTGCCGCTTGCAGCACGATCGGGATGCGACGCATCGCGCCCACCGCGCCGCGGAAGCCGAATGGATCGTGCGCGACCGCTATGCGCCTGTTCTGGACGAGCCCATACCGCGCCGATTGCTTGTCCACGCTCAGCGACGAACGGCCAGTGGGTGGGCGCGTGGCATGGCCACGATCATGGTGGTCGCCACTGCAGCAGGCGGTGGCTGGTGGGTCGGCGCGCAGCGCGAACCCGGTACGCCCTCGGCCGCCTTTGGGCAATTGGTGGTACAGGCCACCCGTGAGCAGTCCTCCACGATGCGCCGAGTGGCCTCGGCCAACATGCCGGCGACCACGGCGTCGCCTGGCGAGCCCGATCTTTCGAGCCATGGGTTCTTTCTGACCCGCCGGCATCAGCTGGCCCAGAACGGGCATCCGATGTCGGAATTCGTCTATCAGGACGACGGTGGACGCACCGTGAGAGTCTATGCCCAGAACATGCAGCCAGGCGTCGGCGCGTCGCCACGCGTGTTCTCGCACGACGGTCTGTCCCTGGCACGGTGGGAGACGGGCGGCTTCAACTATGCGCTGGTGGGCAGTCTGCCGACGTCCGATTTGCAGTCATTGGCCGTTGAGGCCGCACGCGCGGATTCCGATGCGACACACGGTGAGACGACGGGGCAGCCGAAATCCATCCGGCCGCACGCCCCGGAGACAGCCGGAACGGCGACGGTCAATGACGCGCCGCCGGCCAGTGTGGTACCGGCCGGCGCGTCAGCGCCCGGCGCCGGCACGATGTGAGCGCGCTGCGGACGGTTCGTCGGCTGTCGCGGTCGGCCTCGCTAGTAGGCGAATTCGCTGAAGACCGGATCGACCGACTGGCCCCAGCGGCCTTCGTAGAGCGATAGCAGATGCTCGGCCGGGGTCACGCCGGTTTCGGCGATTTCGGCCAGCTGGTTCAGGAACATGCTTTCATCCCGGTCGTGGGCATCCAACCGCGCGCGTCGGGCCAGACCGGCCTGGGCGAGCGCAACGACCTCGCGTGCCAGGTCCTGGAGCGTGCCGCCGCGAAACGGCGTCTTCAGACCCTGGATCGGTGCCTGATCGCGCAGATGATTGCGTTCGGCGGCGGTGAAATCGCGGCACAGCTGCCAGGCGCCGTCCAGCGACTGGCTGTCGTAACACAGGCCGGCCCAGAGGGCGGGCAGCGCGCAAAGGCGCCGCCAGGGGCCGCCGTCGGCGCCGCGCATTTCCATGAAACGTTTGAGCCGGACTTCCGGAAACAAGGTGGTCAGATGATCGTCCCAGTCGGAGAGCATCGGCCGTTCGCCGGGCAGCGCCGGCAACTTGCCGGCCAGGAAATCGCGGAATGACTGGCCCGAGGCGTCGATATACCGGCCGTCGCGATAGACGAAATACATGGGTACGTCGAGCGCGTAGTCGATATAGCGTTCGAAGCCCATGTCGTTGTCGAACACCCAGTCGAGCATGCCGCAACGATCGGGATCGGTATCGGTCCAGATCTGGCTGCGATATGACACGAAGCCGTTGGGCTTGCCGCGGGTGAAAGGCGAATTCGCGAACAGCGCCGTCGCCACCGGCTGCAGTGCGAGACCGACTCGGAATTTCTCGATCATGTCGGCTTCGGAGCCGTAGTCGATATTGACCTGTACGGTGGAGGTTCGAAGCATCATGTCCAGGCCGAGGCTGCCGACCTTGGGCATGTACGCTTTCATGATCTCGTAGCGCTGTTTGGGCATCCACGGGCAGTCCTCGCGAGCCCATTTCGGCTGGAAGCCCAGCCCGATCAGGCCGACGTTCATTTCCTGCGCGACTTCCTTGACCTGTGCCAGATGTGTATGCACCTCGTCGCACGCTTCATGGATGGTTTCCAGCGGCGCGCCGGCTAGCTCGAGCTGGCCACCCGGCTCGAGGGTGATATGGCATCGGCCGAGTTCGAGTGCGATCAGGTGACCGTTTTCGGTCATCGGCTGCCAGCCAAAGCGGGTGAGCTTGTCGAGGAACGCCTCGATGCCGCGTTCACCGTCGAATGGCAACGGGCGCAGGGTCTCGCGATCGAAAACGAACTTCTCGTGTTCGGTGCCCAGCCGCCAGCGGCTCGGCGGCTTGCAGGCATTTTCGAAATATTCGACCAGCTGGCGCCGGTCGGTGATCGGCGCGCCGCCGGATTGCGATGGAGCGGACATGGGTTCTCCAATCAGGCACGGCGCCCGGGTCTGCCGGCGCTGCGTGCTGCAGTCTGAATTTGCTGCATGGTAACTTTAAACGATCGTTTTCGGGATGGTTGTCTCATGCAATCAATAATTTCGAGTACCGAGCCCGGCGTGTATGCGCCCCGGCAGCGCGCTGTGACCAGGATGGAATGCGCATGAGCTACACGCCTGCGCTGTCGCAGCGACTGGATCGTTACCTGCGTCTGACTCGTCTGGATCGGCCGATCGGCATCTTTCTGGTGGTATGGCCGATGCTCTGGGCGCTGTGGCTGGCCGCCGGCGGTCTGCCCGATCCATGGGTATTGCTGGTATTCGTGGTCGGGGCGGTGTTGATGCGCTCGGCCGGATGCGTGATCAACGACTACGCGGATCGCCATATCGATGGGCATGTCGAACGGACGCGCGCGCGTCCACTGGCCACCGGTGAAGTATCGTCGGGCGAGGCGTTGACGCTGTTCGTCGTGCTTTGTCTGATGGCGTTCGTTCTGGTGCTCACCCTCAACGGCCTGACTATCGCCATGGCGTTCGTCGGCGCGGCGCTTGCCACGCTCTATCCGTTCACCAAGCGGGCGACGCACTGGCCGCAGATGTTTCTCGGCGCCGCGTTCGGCTGGGCCGTGCCGATGGCGTTTGCCGCCCAGGCGGGATACGTGCCATTGGGCGGCTGGATCCTTTTTCTGGCCACGCTCATCTGGGCACTGGTCTACGACACGTTCTACGCGATGGTCGATCGCGACGACGATCTGAAAATCGGGGTGAAGTCCACGGCCATACTGTGGGGCCGCCACGACCGAGCCATCATCGGCGTGTTCCAGTGTCTATGGTTGGCGCTGCTCGTGGGGGTGGGGCTGTCGTTCGCAATGGGGCCGGTGTTCTATTGCGCGCTGGTATTGGCGGGTGCGACCGCGATTTATCACCAGTGGCTGGCCCGGCATCGCGATCGGGCGGGATGCTTCAAGGCGTTCATGCACCACAACGTACTCGGTGGCGTGGTGTTCGCCGGCATTGTGATCGATCTGGCGTTTCGCTAGCCTGCGCCGTCGCCCGACCACGCCCAGCGAGCCTTTCGCATGACCCAGATTCGTATTCTGCACCACGGCGTGTTCGCCTGCTTCGATGCCGGATTGACCGACGCCGACGGCGCGCTGGCCAATGTCGAAGTCTCGGCGGTCGCCTGGGATGGACGCCATCTGGTGATGGCCAGCGACAAGGACGTTCCGGGCGACGATCGCTCGGCGGTGTTCGCCGTGGAGTGTGTGGACGGTCGGCCGGCGCCGGACACCCTGCATTTCTATAACGCGCCGCTGATCAGCGGCGCGCGCAAGTACGAGGACTTTGCGCTGACCGTTGCCGGCCACCATCTGGTGGCCACCACCGGCTTCGATCGTATCGACAACGCGTCGGCCGAGCTAGACCACTACAACCGACTGCTGGTATGGCCGGTCGGCCAGCCTGACGCGGTTCGCCTGGTGGCTGATCGTACGGCCGATGGCGTTCGCAGTTCGGCCAACCTGCGTGCCGATCTCGAGACCGCGCTCGGCGCGCCGTACTACAAGGTCGAGGGCCTGGCCGCGATCCCGGCCGCCGATGGCGGCGATGACGAGCTGGCGTTCGGTATCCGTGAAGTCGGATGCGATCACGAGCATTTCGACTATGTCTGTCGCGTAGTCGCCGCGCCGTATCGTATGGCGGACGACGAATTGGTGTTCACTGGCCCATTCCGCGTCATCTATGAATTCGAGCCCGCGCGATGGACGGGCGTACGTTTCGATGTCGGCCTGTCCAGTCTGGAGTACGACCCGAAGCGCGGCCTGATCTATTTCCTGACGAGCTTCGAGGTAGAAGACGCACGGGGCGAGCAGCGTATCGGTGCTTATCTCTGGCGGATGACGCTGGCCGATTTCCATGCCGGCCTGGACCCGGAACTGGTGATGGCCGAAGACGGCAGCGTGTTCGAGTTCACCAACAAGGCTGAAGGCGTGGCGGTGCTCGATGACAACAGGCTGTTCGTGGTCTACGACCCCGATCGGGTGAAGGCGCTGGCCGACGAGCACCCCCGCGATCGCCGGGAGGCGCACGAGGCGCCATACACGCTGCTTGCCGTGGACTGAACGATTTCGCGACCAAGGCTGATTTCAATGACGAACGACGAACTCATCGCACGTGATCTGCAGGTGGTGTGGCATCCCTGCACGCAGATGAAAGACACCGAAGCGCTTCCGCCCATCCCGATTCGCCGCGGCGAGGGCATCTGGCTCGAGGATTTCGATGGCAACCGTTATATCGATGCCGTGAGTTCCTGGTGGGTCAATATCTTCGGGCATGCCAACCCGGCGATCAACGACCGTATCAAGAGCCAGCTCGATACCCTCGAACACGTCATGCTGGCCGGCTTCTCGCACGAGCCGGCGGTGGCGCTGGCCGAGCGGCTCGTTCAGGCTACCCCGGCCGGGCTGACGCGCGCCTTCTACGCCGACAATGGCTCGGCTGCCGTGGAAGTCGCGCTGAAGATGAGTTTTCATTACTGGCGCAATACGGGGCATGGCGAGAAGACCCGCTTCATCAATCTGTCGAACAGCTATCACGGCGAGACCTTGGGCGCCTTGGCTGTAGGCGATGTCGATCTTTACAAGAAAACCTACGAGCCGCTTCTGCTCAAGCCGCTGACGGCTCGCTCGCCGGACTGCTACCACCGGGATGCGGGGGTGAGCTGGGAGGCACACAGCCGCGCCGTGTTTGCCGACATGGAGGCATTGCTGGCCGAGCATGCCCACGAAACCTGTGCGGTGATCGTGGAGCCGTTGCTGCAGTGCGCCGGCCATATGCGCATGTACCATCCGGTGTATCTCGAACTGCTGCGCGAGGCCTGTACGCGCCACGGCGTCCATCTGATCGCCGACGAGATCGCGGTGGGTTTCGGTCGAACGGGTACGCTGTTCGCCTGCGAACAGGCAGGGCCTGAGGGCGAGCACCGCGGCATCACGCCGGACTTCATGTGTCTGTCCAAGGGCCTGACCGCGGGTTATCTGCCGTTGTCGATCACCATGACCACGGACGACATCTATGAGGCGTTCTACGACGATTACGCGAATCTGACGGCATTTCTGCACTCGCATTCCTATACCGGCAATCCGCTGGCCTGTGCCGCGGCGCTGGCGACGCTCGACGAATTCGAGCGTCGCGACCAGATCCATTCCAACCGGGCCCTGGCACGGGCGATGGGTGAATCGGTCGCACCGTTGGCCGATCATCCGAACGTCGCCGAGGTCCGCCAGACCGGGATGGTGCTGGCCATCGAGATGGTCGCGGACAAAGCCACCCGGACACCGTTCGACTGGCGCGAACGACGCGGACTGGCTGTCTATCGATATGCCTTGAGCCAGGGCGCACTTCTGCGGCCGCTGGGCGACACGATCTACTTCATGCCGCCTTATGTGATCACCCCCGATCAGATCGCGCATCTTGGCCGTGTGGCCGCCGAGGGCATCGAACGCGCCGTCTCGACTTGAAACGCCGTCGCTGCTAGCCTGAGAGCCACGTTGCCGGCCGATATACAGGGCCGGCCCAACCGATTGTTCCCGGAAACGGTCGCCATCGAGGCGGCCGTTTTATTTTTGAGAACCGAATCCTTGCAGGGTGGATACGATGGACAGAACACCGTTGACCCAGACCGGCGCTGACGCGCTGCGCGACGAACTCAAGAAGCTCAAGAAAGTCGAACGCCCGCGGATCGTGGCCGCGATCGAGGAAGCGCGCGCACACGGCGATCTGAAAGAGAACGCCGAATACCATGCGGCCAAGGAAGAGCAGGGTTTCAACGAAAGCCGTATCGCCGAGATCGAGAGCAAGCTGGCTACCGCCCAGATCATCGACGTGGCCAGAGTCGGCGCGCAGGCCAATGGGCGAGTGGTGTTCGGGGCTACGGTCGACCTGGCCGACGAGGACTCTGGCGACGAACTGACCTACAAGATCGTCGGCGAGGACGAGGCCGATATCAAGAATGGCATGCTCTCGTTCGCCTCGCCCATCGCACGGGCCCTGATCGGCAAGACCGAAGGCGACGTGGTCGATGTGGATGTGCCCAGCGGCAAGCGCACGCTCGAGATCGTCGAGGTGCGCTATATCTGAGGTGCGCGGCGCGCCTTACCGTCGGCGTTTCGGCGCGGCCTTCTTCTCGGGCTTGTCGGCGTCCGGGTTGGGGCGATAAAGCGTGGCGGTACGGCCGATCTGTTGAACACAGGCTGCGCCGAGGCTATCGCAGGCGGTGGCCACGTCGGCACGAACGCCTGCCTTGTCATCGGCCGCGAGCTTGATCTTGACCAATTCGTGATCGACCAGTGCGCGCTCGATCTCAGCGAGCACCGGCTCGCTGAGACCGGCCGCACCGGTCTGCACGATCGGCTTGAGGTGATGCGCCTGTTTTTTCAGGGCGCGGCGAGTATCCGCATCGAGCGATAGCGACATGTATAGATCGGCCTGGTCGTTGGGCTGGTAACGCGAGGCAGTATACGGCTCATGAGCAAACGCAGCGACACACGACGCTGGTTGGACAAGCATCGTAGCGACCCGTACGTGAAGGCCGCCCAGAAGGACAATTACCGGTCGCGAGCGGTTTACAAGCTCGCGGAAGTCGACGAACGCGACCGACTGCTGGCCGGTAAGCGCTGCATCGTCGACCTGGGGGCCGCGCCCGGCGGCTGGAGCCAGTATTGCCGCCGCGCCCGGCCGACCGCGCGTATCGTGGCCCTGGACCGCCTGCCCATGGATCCGATCGAGGGCGTGGAGTTCTTGCAGGGTGATTTCGCCGAACAGGCGGGTCTGGACGCGCTGGCGAAAGCACTGGGAGACGATCGCGTAGACCTTGTACTTTCCGACATGGCCCCCAATCTCACCGGAATCATGGTGGCCGACCAGGCCGGCGTGATGCAGCTGGCCGAACTGGCGCTCGCGCTGTGCGATCAGGTGCTGGTCGGCGGCGGAGATCTCCTGATCAAGGTGTTCCAGGGCGAGGGATTCGACGAGTTGCTACGCGACATGCGGGGCCGATTCGGCAAGGTGGCGGTTCGCAAGCCCAAGGCTTCGCGGGATGCCAGCCGTGAAATGTATCTGCTGGGCAAGGGCTGGCGTACATGACCGATGCATGATGCACCGCGGGCCGGGCCCCGGTTTGTTTATACTGTGACGAACAAGACACGCACGAAGTATTCACACGACCGCACGTGCCGCGGTCGAGGACGACGATCTTGAACGAATTAGCTAAGAATCTGCTGCTGTGGGTCGTGATTGCGCTGGTGCTGATGAGCGTGTTCTCCAGCTTTGCGCCATCGACGAGCAACGCCAACGAGATCCCGTACTCGCAGTTCCTCAGCCAGGTCGAAGGCGGCAGCGTCTCGCAGGTGCACATCGAGGACCAGCGGATTCGCGGGCAGCTCAAGTCCGGTCAGAAATTCGCCACCTATAGCCCCGAGTCCGACAACAAGGCGATGATCGGCACCTTGATGGATAACAAGGTCGAGATCACCGGCGAGCCGCCGGATCAGGGTTCGTTCCTCAAGCAGATCCTGATCTCGTGGTTCCCGTTCCTGCTGCTCATCGGCGTGTGGATCTATTTCATGCGGCAGATGCAGGGCGGTGGCGGCGGCCGGGGGGCGATGTCCTTCGGCAAGTCCAAGGCGCGCATGATGGCGGCCGATCAGATCAAGATCACGTTCGCCGATGTGGCCGGCGTCGAGGAAGCCAAGTCCGAAGTCCAGGAGCTGGTCGAGTTCCTGTCCGATCCGGGCAAGTTCCAGAAGGTCGGCGGCAAGATTCCGCGTGGCGTTCTGATGGTCGGCTCGCCGGGTACTGGCAAGACGCTGTTGGCGAAGGCGATCGCGGGCGAAGCGGGTGTGCCGTTCTTCTCGATCTCGGGATCCGACTTCGTCGAGATGTTCGTCGGCGTGGGCGCCTCGCGTGTGCGAGACATGTTCGAGCAGGCCAAGAAGCAGTCGCCGTGCATCATCTTCATCGACGAGATCGACGCCGTCGGCCGTCAGCGCGGCGCCGGTCTGGGCGGCGGTCACGATGAGCGCGAGCAGACCCTCAACCAGCTGCTGGTCGAAATGGACGGCTTCGAGGGCAGCGAGGGCGTGATCGTCATCGCTGCCACCAACCGGCCGGACGTGCTCGATCCGGCGTTGCTGCGTCCGGGCCGTTTCGATCGTCAGGTCGTGGTGCCGCTGCCGGATGTGCGCGGTCGCGAGCAGATCCTCAAGGTCCACATGAAGAACGTGCCGATTCACGACAATGTGAAAGCGTCGATCATTGCCCGCGGTTGCCCGGGTTTCTCCGGCGCGGACCTGGCCAATCTGGTCAACGAGGCCGCGCTGTTCGCCGCCCGGGCCAACAAGAAGACCGTCACGCAGGAAGACTTCGAGCGCGCCAAGGACAAGATCATGATGGGCGCCGAGCGCAAGTCCATGGTCATGACCGAGGACGAGAAACGCCTGACGGCCTACCACGAGGCCGGTCATGCGATCATCGGCCTCACCGTGCCGCAGCACGATCCGGTGCACAAGGTGACCATCGTGCCGCGTGGCCGGGCGCTGGGCGTGACCATGTTCCTGCCGGAAGAGGATCGCTACAGCTATTCCAAGCAGCGCTTGATCAGCCAGATCTGCACGCTCTACGGCGGTCGGCTGGCCGAGGAGATCATTTTCGGCAAGGAGGCTGTCACCACGGGCGCGTCGAACGATATCGAGCGGGTCACCGAGATCGCTCGGAACATGGTCACCAAGTGGGGTCTGTCGGATCGCCTGGGTCCCATCGCATACGATACCGAGGACAGTCAGCCGTTTTTGGGCAAGTCCGCTAGCCAGTCCAACGGGATTTCGGACGAGACCGCCCACGCCATCGACGAAGAGATTCGCTCGATCATCGATGGCTGCTACGAACGTGCCAAGCAGATCCTCGAGGACAATATGGACAAGCTCCATAACATGTCCGATGCGTTGATGAAGTACGAAACGATCGATCGCAAGCAGATCGACGAGATCATGCAGGGCCGCGAGCCGGGCCCGCCGGAAAGCTGGAACGACTCGGATCCGTCGGGTCCGGGCAGCAGTGGTGGCGCCTCCGGTGTCGACGCGACCGACGGTCAGGCGTCGCCGAGCGGCGAAACGGACAAGACGGGTGGCGAAAAAGGCGTGCCCAGTCCCGCGCATCATCGTCAGTCCTAGCGCACCGCACTATGGACAGGGCCGGCAGCCTGGGCTGTCGGCCTTTTTTTTGCACGTTCGGAGCTGCCACGCATGATCGTCAGCAACCCGCCGACCGCGTCGACGCCCGTGTTCGGGTCGGCGCGACGCGTCTGTGATCTGTCCCGTCCCGTGGTCATGGGCATCGTCAATGTCACGCCGGATTCGTTTTCCGATGGCGGGGCGTATGTCGATACTGCGGCCGCGGTCGCGCACGCCCTGGCGTTGATCGACCAGGGCGCGGCCATCGTGGATATCGGCGGTGAATCGACCCGGCCGGGCGCTGAGCCGGTCGACGAGGAGGTCGAATGCGCGCGCGTGGTGCCGGTGATCGAGGCATTGCGCCGACAAAGCGATGTGTTCATTTCCGTGGACACGCTCAAGCCGGGTGTGATGCGTGCGGCCTGCATGGCTGGCGCGGACATGGTCAACGACGTGAATGCTCTACAGGCGCCCGGCGCGATCGATGCGGTGCGCGAGACCGGCGCGGCGGCGTGTCTGATGCATATGCAGGGTCAGCCGCGCACCATGCAGCAGGCGCCCGTCTACGGCGACGTGGTGGGCGAGGTGGCAGGGTTTCTGCGTCAGCGCGTGGCCAGCTGTTTCGAAGCCGGCATTGCACGCGAGCGGCTGTGTATCGATCCCGGTTTCGGCTTCGGCAAGACGTTGGACCATAATCTGGCACTGCTTCGCGAACTGGATCGGTTCACTCACGGCGACCGCCCGGTGTTGGTCGGGGTGTCGCGCAAGTCGATGTTCGCCCGTCTGCTCGATACCCCGTCGATGGACGCCCGTATTCACGCCAGTGTCGCCGCGGCATTTTGGGCAGCGACGCGCCAGGCGCGTATTATTCGCTGCCACGACGTGGCGCCGACCGTGCAGGTGCTCAGGCTGGCGCAGGCGCTCGGACCACACGAAACGTTCAGAACAGGACAATAAGTTGGCGCAACGTTATTTCGGGACCGATGGCATCAGGGGCGAGGTCGGCCAGGCGCCGATGACGCCCGATTTCGCGCTCAAGCTTGGCTGGGCCGCCGGCCGCGTGCTTGCGCGCAGGCGCGGCGAACGCGGCGTGCCAGACACCGCGCGCGAGCGTCCACAGGTGCTTATCGGTAAGGACACCCGCTTGTCAGGCTACATGTTCGAGTCCGCCCTGGAAGCCGGGTTTGCCGCGGCTGGCGTCGATGTGTTGCTGGTCGGCCCGATGCCGACGCCGGCGGTGGCCTATCTGGCCCGAACATTCCGGGCCGCCGCGGGCGTGGTGATCAGTGCCTCCCATAATCCATACCATGACAACGGCGTGAAATTCTTCTCGCATTTCGGCCAGAAGCTGGACGATGCGTTGGAGGCCGAGATCGAAGCGCAACTCGATCGGCCGTTGGAATGCGTGGCCTCCGATCAGCTCGGGCGCGCGCGGCGTGTGGAGAGTGCGCCGGGGCGATATGTCGAGTTCTGCAAATCCACGGCGCGCTTCGAGAACGGGGGGCTGTCCGGCTTCAAGATCGTGCTCGACTGCGCGCACGGCGCGACCTACCACGTGGCACCCGACGTCTTCCGCGAGCTGGGTGCGTCGGTCGAGGTGATCGGCGATCGTCCGGATGGGCTGAATATCAACCGCGACGTGGGTTCCACGCATCCGCGCGGACTGGTCGAGGCCGTCCGTGCCGGCGGTGCCGATGTCGGCATCGCGCTCGACGGCGACGGCGATCGCTGCATCATGGTCGACCATGAGGGCAGTATCGTCGACGGCGATCAGATTCTTTATGTCATTGCCAATGCGCGTCGCGCAGGCGGCGATCTCGCCGGGCCCGTGGTCGGCACGCTGATGAGCAATCTCGGACTGGAGCTGGCGTTCCGCAAGGACGGCGTCGACTTCGAGCGTGCCAAGGTCGGCGATCGCTATGTGTTCGAACGCCTCAAAGCGCGCGGCGGGATCGTTGGCGGCGAGTCCTCGGGGCATGTGTTGTGTCTCGACCGGGCCACCACCGGAGATGGTATCGTCACCGCGCTCCAGGTTCTGGCGGCAATGGTCGCGAGCGGGCAGAGCCTCGAACGACTGATAGCGCCCGTCGACAAATGTCCACAAACGCTCATCAACGTGCGTATCGGGCGGGGCACGGCCGATACGGTCATGGCCGATCCCCGGGTGGATGCATCGATACGTGATGTCGAACACACCCTCGGCGAGGCGGGTCGGGTATTATTGCGCCCCTCGGGCACCGAGCCGCTGCTGCGGGTCATGGTCGAAGGGCTCGACGGATTGGCCGTTGAAGAGTGCGCGAATCGCCTCGCAGATACCGTTCGGCAGGTGGTTGGACACGGCGCGTAGGCGCTGGACGCAGCGGTAAACGAACAGGCAAGGGAACAGCATATGACGCGCAGGATGATGGTCGCCGGCAACTGGAAGATGAACGGCAGCGCTGCTGCGGTGGATCGTTTTGCCGAAGAGATATCGACAGCGGTCGACGGGCTGGCCGCGCAGCTGCTGATCTGCCCGCCGGCGGTCTATATCGAGCGTCTCGGCCGTCAGGTGTCGGGCGTCGCAGTGGCCGTGGGTGCGCAGAATGTGGCGGCCGAGCGTGAGCCCGGTGCGTTCACGGGCGAGACCAGTGGCGAGATGGTAGTCGACGCGGGCGCGACCTACGCGATCGTCGGCCACTCCGAGCGCCGCGCGCTGTACGGGGAAACCGACCAGGTCGTGGCCACGAAAGCCAATGCGGCCGCTGCTGCGGGCCTGGTGCCGATCATCTGTGTGGGTGAGACGCTCGAGCAGCGCGAGGCAGGGCAGGCCGAGGCCGTGCTGGCTGCTCAGCTCGATGCTTTGTTCGATCACGCCGATCAGGACACCTTGTCGATAGCCGTGATCGCTTACGAACCAATTTGGGCAATCGGTACGGGTCATTCAGCCACGCCGGATCAGGCGCAGGAAATTCATGCGTTTATCCGGTCACACATCCGAGACAGGAATGCTACAATGGCGGAATCGGTTCAGCTGCTTTACGGCGGTAGCGTGAAGCCCGATAATGCCGCGGCGCTTTTTGCCGGGGCAGATGTCGACGGGGCACTCGTCGGCGGCGCTTCGCTCAAGGCCGATTCATTTTTGGACATCGCCCGCGCGGCCGGTTAGGCTCGCGGTCGATTTAAGGCCCTAGTATGGTTTATACAATTCTGGTCATCGTCCAGGTCGTCATTGCGCTCGGCTTGATCGGGCTGATTCTCGTTCAGCACGGCAAGGGTGCTGATGCGGGTGCGGCTTTCGGTAGCGGTGCATCGGGTACGGTTTTTGGCGCCAAGGGGTCGGCGAACTTCATGACGCGGGCGACCGCGGCATTGGCGACCGTGTTCTTTGCGATCAGTCTTACGCTGGCGTATCTGATCAATGGCGTGAGTACGCCGACCGGCAGCGTGACCGACCAGATGAACCAGGAGGCGCCGGGTTCGTCGCTGCTTTCCGACAGCGATAACAACGGCGTGCCTGGTGACGAACAGATTACCGGCGAGCAGCGCGCTCAGAACAGCGAGCGACGCGCTGCTGCCGAGAATGCTCAGGACAACGGTCAGGCCGGCGGCGACTCGGCCGGCTCGCAATCAACTGGTGGCACGGGCGACGACGCCGGTGCTTCCGAACCCGGTGCGCAGATCCCAGACTAGGGGCGCCCGGGCAAGTCATGCCGACGTGGTGGAATTGGTAGACACGCTATCTTGAGGGGGTAGTGGCGAAAGCTGTGCCGGTTCGAGTCCGGCCGTCGGCACCATACAATCGGGGTAAGAGGCACGCCAGCGGCGAAATGCAAGTCACGATACGCAAAGGGCTTGATCTGCCCATCGAAGGTGCGCCGAACCAGATCATCGAAGATGCGGCGCCGGTTACTCGGGCTGCCGTCGTCGGTCTGGATTACCATGGGATGAAGCCCACCATGCTGATCGCCGAGGGTGATCAGGTGGCGCTGGGTCAGCCGCTTTTCGAAGACAAGAAAACGCCGGGCGTGTTCTACACCGCGCCAGCTGGCGGCGAGGTTGTCGCGATCAATCGTGGCGCCAAACGTGTCCTGCAGTCGATCGTTATTCGTGTCGCCGGTGACGAGCTCGACGGTCAGCGTACGTTCGAATCGCATGCCAGTGATTCGCTGAGCGGACTGTCGTCCGCGACCATCGAGAAGACGCTGCTTGATTCCGGTCAGTGGACCGCGCTTCGGACGCGTCCCTTCTCCAAGGTTCCTGCGCCGGGCACTCGGCCCCACGCAATATTCGTTACCGCCATGGACAGCAATCCGCTGGCCGCGGACCCTTCCGTTGTTATCAACGAGCGCCGCGAAGCGTTCGTCGACGGCCTGCAGGTGCTGGCGCGTCTGACCGACGGGCCGGTGTATGTCTGCAAGGCGCCGGGCGCCGATATCCCGAGTGCCGCGGGCGATCGTTTCGTGGTGGCAGAGTTTGGCGGCAAGCACCCGGCCGGTCTCGTGGGTACGCATATCCATCATCTGCACCCGGTCAGCGTGGATGCGCCGGTATGGCATATCGGCTACCAGGATGTAATGGCGTACGGCCATCTGATGACGACCGGTCGGATCGATGTCCAGCGCGTGATCGCACTGTGCGGGCCGGCGGCTGCGAATCCGCGACTGCTTCGTACGCGTATGGGTGCGAGTACGGACGAATTGCTCAACGGTGAGGTCGAAGGGCCCGAAGTGCGCGCGATTTCCGGTTCGGTTCTGTCAGGACGGCGGGCAGCAGAGTGGGGCTCGTATCTGAGCCGCTACGATACGCAGCTCACCCTGTTGCCGGAAAGCCGGGAAAGGCCGTTCATGGGCTGGCTGATGCCGGGCCGTGACCGGTTCTCGAAGATCAACGTCTTCGTGTCGAGCCTGCTCAAACCGTCGCGGTATCGGTTCAATACCTCGCAGAACGGCAGTGCTCGCGCAATGGTGCCGATCGGTAACTACGAGGAAGTAATGCCGCTCGATATCCTGCCGACCCAGTTGCTGCGCGCGTTGCTCGTGCGGGATACCGATACAGCCCAGGCGCTGGGGGCAACAGAGCTCGACGAAGAGGATGTCGCGCTGCTGTCGTTCGTCGATGTGGCGAAATACGATTTCGGCCCGCACCTGCGTGCGACGCTCGAGATCATCGAACGCGAAGGTTGATATGGCCGGTCTGAGACATACCCTGGATCGCTTGCACCCACTGTTCGCCAAGGGCGGGCGCTATGAGCGCTTCTATGCGCTCTACGAGATGGTGGATACGTTCCTCTATTCCCCGGCGGATACGACCCGGGCGGCACCGCATGTGCGCGACGGCATTGATCTCAAGCGGGTGATGATCTATGTCTGGCTGGCGACGTTTCCGTGTATCTTCATGGCCTGCTGGAATACCGGTTTCCAGGCGAATCTGGCCATGGGGCAGATGGGTGTTTCCACGGTCGACAACTGGCGCCAGCTGCCGTTGCAGCTGATGGGCGTGTCGCACGACCCCCAGAGTTTCTGGGATAACTTCGTGCTCGGCTTCTGGTATTTCGCACCCCTGTATTTCGTGACTTTCGTTGTCGGCGGCCTCTGGGAAGCGCTGTTCGCGGCGGTTCGCAATCACGAGATCAACGAAGGCTTCTTCGCCACTTCGATTCTCTACACGCTCACGTTGCCGCCGGCGCTGCCTTTATGGCAGGCGGCGCTGGGCATCAGCTTTGGCATCGTGGTGGGCAAGGAGGTCTTCGGCGGCACCGGCAAGAACTTCCTCAACCCGGCGCTGACTGGTCGTGCATTCCTGTTCTTTGCCTTTCCGGCTTACATGTCGGGCGATAGCGTATGGACGGCGCTGGACGGTTGGTCCGCGGCCACGCCGTTGGGCCTGGGCGCGACCGATGGCATGAGTGCCATCACGAGCCAGATCACCTGGTGGGATGCGTTTGCCGGCGATATCCAGGGCTCGATAGGCTCGACGTCTACACTGGCGATTCTGCTCGGCGCCGCGTTCTTGCTCTACACACGCGTCGCGTCCTGGCGAATCATGGCCGGCTGTGTCGGTGGCCTGGTTGCAGTGACCCTGCTGTTCAATCTGATCGGCAGCGAAAGCAACCTCATGTTCGCCATGCCGTGGTACTGGCACCTCGTGATCGGCGGGTTCGCCTTCGGTGCGGTATTCATGGCCACGGACCCGGTCAGCGCCGCGATGACCAACACCGGCCGGCTCATCTACGGTGGTCTGATCGGCGTCATGACCGGTCTCGTACGCGTGATCAACCCGGCGTTTCCGGAAGGCATCATGCTCGCGATTCTGTTCGGTAACATCTTCGCGCCGCTGATCGACTATTTTGTGGTGCAAGCGAATGTGCGTCGCCGTCAGAAGCGTCTGGCCAGTCGTCGGGCCGGGTCGCCGGAGACGGCGGGTCAGGACACCGTGGCCGCGGAGTAAATCATGCCCGGAATCATCAGTTTCTCCCGTGACGGCGTCGGCTATATCGTAGTAGTCGCACTGGCTGTCTGTCTGGTCTGCTCGGTACTCGTGGCCTCCGCGGCGACGTTTTTGAAGCCGCTGCAGACGGTCAACGCCAAGGCGGACCGGCGCAGCAACATCCTCGACGTCGCGGGCCTGCCGACCGGGCCCGATGTCGACGTCAACGCCGTGTTCCGCGACCGGATCGACTTGCGTGTGGTGGATCTGGCCACGGGTGAGTATGCCAAGGACGTCGACGTGTCCAAGTACGACCAGCGTGCTGCGGCCTCGGACCCGGATAAGAGCATCAAGATCGCGCCGAGCGACGATATTGCCGATATCAAGCGACGAGCCAAGTATGCTGAGGTCTATCTGGTACACGACGAGCAGGGCAAGCTGAGCCGTATCGTGCTGCCCATCCACGGATACGGCTTGTGGTCCACGATGTACGGATTCCTCGCCCTGGAGCCCGATGCCAACACGGTAGACGGCATCAAGTACTACGAGCAGGGTGAAACGCCGGGTCTTGGTGGTGAGGTGGAGAACCCGCGCTGGCGTGCCAAATGGGACGGCAAGCAGATCTATGGCGACAACGGCGATGACGTCCGGCTGAGCGTGATCAAGGGCAGCGTGGGCGCGAATACGCCCAACGCGGAGTACAAGGTCGACGGCCTGTCCGGGGCTACGCTGACCAGTCGCGGTGTCTCGAACATGATTCATTACTGGATGGGTGAGAACGGTTTCGAGCCCTTCCTCAAGAATATCCGGAGCGGCAAGCTCGCCGCGGAGGGTTAGTCGTTATGGCACAGAGTCAGGCAATGAAGGTGTTGACCGAACCGCTGGTCAACAACAATCCCATCGCACTACAGATCCTCGGTATCTGCAGTGCACTGGCGGTTACCAATCAGGTTGCGACCGCGTTGCTGATGAGTGTCGCACTCACGGCGGTCACCGCATGCTCGAACTTCTCGATCAGCCTGATTCGGAATTTCATTCCCTCGAGTATCCGCATCATCGTGCAGATGACCATCATCGCCTCGCTGGTCATCGTGGTCGACCAGTTGCTCAAGGCGTTTGCGTTCGATCTGGCGAAGTCCATGTCGGTGTTCGTGGGTCTGATCATCACCAACTGCATCGTCATGGGCCGGGCCGAGGCGTTCGCGATGAAGGAGCCGCCGGGTCTGGCGTTTCTGGACGGCATCGGCAACGGGCTCGGTTACAGCCTGATCCTGATCCTGGTAGGCACGATTCGTGAACTGTTCGGTTCCGGTTCGATCCTCGGTTATCAGATCTTTACGCTGGCCAGTGCCGGCGGCTGGTATGTGCCGCTGGGCATCATGCTGTTGCCGCCGAGCGCGTTCTTCATCATCGGCTTTCTCATCTGGGGTCTGCGCAGCTGGAAATCCGAGCAGGTCGAACAGGCCGAGTATCAGATCCATCAGGTGCATCGCACCGAAGTGGTTTAAGCGCGCCCGCGTTTAATCGGAGAGTCGCATGGAAGACTATCTCAGTATTCTGATCAAGTCGGTTTTCATCGAGAACCTGGCGCTCGCGTTCTTTCTCGGCATGTGCACGTTCCTGGCGCTGTCCAAGAAGATCTCGACGGCCATCGGTCTCGGTATTGCCGTGATCGTGGTCCAGGGGCTGACCGTGCCGGTCAACAATCTGATCTATCAGCATCTGCTCAAGGACGGCGCGCTGGCCTGGGCCGGTCTGCCCGATGTGGATCTGAGCTTCCTCGGACTGATCAGCTACATCGGCGTGATTGCCGCCATTGTCCAGATTCTCGAAATGTTTCTGGATCGCTTCATGCCGGCGCTGCACAGCGCGCTGGGTATCTTCCTGCCGTTGATCACGGTCAACTGCGCAATCATGGGTGGCTCGCTATTCATGGTCGAGCGCGACTACGGTTTCGGCGAGAGTCTGACCTACGGTTTCGGCAGCGGCATCGGGTGGGCCCTGGCGATTGCGGCTCTGGCCGGCGTGCGTGAGAAGCTCAAGTACTCGGACGTGCCGGAAGGGCTTCAGGGTCTGGGCATCACCTTCATCACGGTCGGCCTGATGTCGCTCGGGTTCATGGCTTTCTCGGGCATTCAGCTTTAAGGACCACGATCTTGCGAAAACGAGACAACCATGGGTGAAGTAGCACAAATCAGTCTGGGTGTGACGGTGTTCACCGGCGTCGTCCTGTTCCTGGTCGTGGTGATCCTGCTGGCCAAGTCGCGCCTCGTGGCTACGGGCAACGTCAATATCGAGATCAACGGCGAGAAAACGATCAAGGCACCGGTCGGCAGCAAGCTGCTGGGCGCTTTGGCCGACTCCAAGCTGTATGTCTCGTCGGCCTGCGGCGGCGGCGGCACCTGTGCACAGTGTCGCGTGAAGGTTCTGGACGGGGGCGGTGCGATCCTGCCGACCGAGGAGTCGCATATCAACAAGCGCGAAGCGCGCGAGGGCGATCGCTTGTCCTGTCAGGTAACCGTCAAGCAGGACATGAAGATTCGCGTGCCCGAAGAAGTCTTCGGCGTGAAACAGTGGAAGTGCAAGGTCCGCTCGAACGACAACGTGGCCACCTTCATCAAGGAATTGGTACTCGAGTTGCCCGAAGGCGAACACGTGAACTTCCGTGCCGGCGGCTATATTCAGATCAGCTGCCCGCCGCACGAAGTTGCGTACAAGGATTTCGTCATTGACGAGCGTTTCCACGAGGACTGGGACACCCATAATCTGTGGCGCTACGTCTCGCGGGTGGATGAAACGGTCACCCGTGCTTATTCGATGGCGAACTATCCGGAAGAGGCGGGCATCATCATGCTCAACGTGCGTATTGCCACGCCGCCGCCGCGCAACCCGGACGTCAAGCCTGGTGAAATGAGTTCCTACATCTTCGGTCTCAAGCCGGGCGATGAGGTCACGATTTCGGGGCCCTTCGGCGAGTTCTTTGCGAAGGATACCGATGCCGAAATGGTATTCGTCGGCGGCGGCGCCGGCATGGCGCCGATGCGTTCGCACATCTTCGATCAACTCGGACGTATTAAAACCGACCGCAAGATGAGTTTCTGGTACGGCGCGCGCTCGAAGCGCGAGATGTTCTATGTCGGCGATTTCGACAAGCTCGCCGCAGAACACGACAACTTCGAGTGGACCGTGGCGCTGTCGGACGCCAAGGAAGAAGACGAATGGCAGGGTGAGACCGGATTCATCCACAACGTCCTCTACGAGCGTTACCTGAAGGACCACCCTGCGCCGGAGGATTGTGAGTACTATCTGTGCGGTCCGCCGATCATGAATGCGTCGGTGATCAACATGCTCGAGGATCTGGGCGTCGAGCCGGAAAACATCATGCTGGACGATTTTGGCGGCTGATCGTCATCGTCGACTGTCGGCATAGCCGCGCCCTCAGCCCCGTGTCAGTCCGCTGCGCGGGGTTTTTTGTGGAAGACCGCCGATCACCACCACGACCTTATAAAGACCGATTGATGCAAGACCCGAAAACACAGACAGCACGCGCCGGCCGGTATGGTCGGTTGCTGATTCTCTGGGTGTGTGCGATCGCGCTGGCCGGTTGCAGTCCGCGCGACGAACCCATCCGGGTCAGCGGTCCGGCCCAGGGGACGACATTCAACGTGACCGTCATGTCACCGGATGGCGTTGACCAGGCATCGGTCGCGTCTGCCGTTCAACGGGTGATCGATACGGTTGATGATCAGATGTCGACCTGGCGTGACGACTCCGAAATCTCCCGATTCAACCGTGCGCCGGCCGGTGAATGGGTGCCGGTATCCGGCGATCTGGCAAAGATCACCCGTCAGGCATTGGCGCTGGGTCGTCAGACCAACGGCGCGTTCGATGTCACCCTGGGGCCAATCCTGAAGGTGTGGGGCTTTGGTGCGGGTGCAGACGTGCCCAGTAAGCTGCCAACCACTGAAACGCTCAATGCGGCCAGAGAAAAAACAGGCATCGGACAGATCGATGTCCGCATGGAGCCCCCCGCGCTTCGCAAGAAAGTCGACGGCATCACGCTGGATCTGGCCGGGCTGGCCCAGGGTTATACGGTCGACCGAATTGCCGATGCGCTTCGGCAACTCGGCGCCGAGCATTTTCTGGCCGAACTGGGCGGCGAGCTCTACGCTCAAGGCACGAAGGAATCGGACAAACCGTGGCGCATCGGCGTGGAAAAACCGGAGGCGGGGGTGCGCACGATTGAACGTGTCGTGGGGTTGGCCGATGCCGGAATGACGACCTCGGGTGATTATCGCGATTATTTCGAACTCGACGGCCACCGGTTCTCGCATACGATCGACCCGCGAACCGGGCGGCCGGTCGCACACGACTTGCGAGCGGTGACCGTGATTGCGCAGGACGCGATGACAGCCGATGCCATGGCGACCGCGTTGCTGGTCATGGGCCCGGAGGCCGGTTTGCGATATGCCAATGCCAATGGCATCGCGGCCTTGTTCGTTCGGGGGAACGACGACGCGTATACTGAGTCTAACTCCAAGGCGTTCGAGCCCTATCTGAAGGAGGCCCCATGACGCAGTTTTTCGTTCTCATTCTTGTTGCGTTCGGTGTGATGGCTGCCGTGGTCGGCGCCATGGCGATCGGCGTCATGGTCACCGGTCGTGAGATCAAGGGGAGCTGTGGCGGCGTTGGGGGTGGTGACTGTGCTTGTAGCAAAGGCGGCAGCTGCCCGACCGAGGACGCACCTGGCGATGGACTGCGGAGCCACGGATGAACGCGTCGAGTACCTTGATCATCAAGGACCACATGCGCGAGGTCATGGTGTCGTTCACGCCGGAGACCGCCGTGCTGCGCGCGGTAGATCAGCTGCTTGAGCAGGAAGTCTCGGGCGCTCCGGTGCTCGACCAGCTTGGCAATATCGTCGGCTTCCTTTCTGAGCGCGACGTCATGGCGGTAGCGCTGGATTCCGGTTATTACGACGACCCGGCTGGCAAGGTGGGTACGTTGATGTCCACCACCATCCATACCGTCGATGCCGAAGACAGTATCGTGGCCGCCGCGCGCATTTTTCGTGATACACCGGTCAAGACCCTGCCGGTGCTCAAGGATAGTCGGTTGGTCGGCATGATCACTCGTCGTGATGTGTTGCGTGCCTTCGTCCGACAGCGGTAGAGAGGGCCGCCGGCACGGTCGATGTCCTTTCGGGGCTCGCCATGCCATGTCGAATTTAGTACACTACGAACCATCGGAAACGCGAAGCCACTGAGTTAAAAATAATTTCTCACAAGGCTTGCGTTAGTCGAAGCGCATCAATATAATGCGCAGCTCATCGGGTGCGGGGTGGAGCAGTCTGGCAGCTCGTCGGGCTCATAACCCGAAGGTCGCAGGTTCGAATCCTGCCCCCGCTACCACATCTTGGTTAGTGAAAAGCCCCCGATGAGGGGCTTTTTTTTTACTGGCGATTCGTATCGCCCTTCTGGCGTTCTATGTCGCAACGGCTTCATCATCTACTCGCCCCGGTCGTCGCCGATCTCGGCTACGAGCTATGGCATCTTGAATCCACCGGCGCGGGCCGCAGCAGTATTTTGCGGTTGTATATCGATGCGCCCGACGGCATCGCGCTCGAGGATTGTGAGAAGGTCAGCCGTGAAGTCAGCGCGGTGCTGGATGTTGAGGATGCGAGCGGCGGCGAGTATCAGCTGGAGGTATCCTCCCCGGGGCTTGATCGACCGCTGATTACTGCTGAGCATTTCCGGCGGTTCATCGGTGAAAGAGCGCGCATCAACATGTATGCGCCGGTGGACGGCAAACGCAAGCTGCGCGGCGTGATTCTGGCGGTCAACGGCGATACGGTTGATTTTGGCTGTGGCGACCAGACATACAGTCTCTCGACGGGTGACATGGCCAAGGCACGACTGGAGCCGGTATTTGAAGAGTAGAGCCGCCACGCACAAGGGCGCACCGGTCAAACGCAACACGAACGATTTCGGGTGGCAGCGATGAACAAGAATGTCCTTTTGGTCGCCGAAGCGGTCTCCAACGAAAAAGGCGTCGACAAGGAAATCATCTTCGAGGCGATCGAGGCCGCACTGGCGTCCGCGACCCGCAAGAAGCATGGCGGCGAGATCGCTGTGCGGGTTGATGTCGACCGCAAGAGCGGCCATTACGAAACCTTTCGCCGCTGGGAGGTGATCGAGCCGGGCGCAGAAAATGAAGACGGCGAACCCGTGTTCATCGATGCGCCCGATCGTCAGATATCGCTCGAAGCCGCGCAGGAAAAGGATCCGGCGCTGCAGCGCGGCGATTTCATCGAAGAGCCGATGGAGTCGGTCGAGTTCGGCCGTATCGCTGCGCAGGCCGCAAAGCAGGTCATCGTGCAGAAGGTGCGTGAAGCCGAGCGCGCCCAGATCGTGGAGCAATACCAGCACCGCGTGGGCGAGCTGATCACCGGGCTGGTCAAGCGCATGGAGCGAGGTGCGGTTATACTGGATCTGGGTGGTAACGCCGAGGCGATCATTCCCCGAGATCAGATGATCCCGCGTGAGCCCATGCGGCCCGGGGATCGAGTGCGTGGTTTTCTGTATGACGTGCGCCCTGAGCAGCGCGGTCCGCAATTGTTCGTCTCGCGTACCAAGCCGCAGTTTCTCATCGAGTTGTTCAAGCTTGAGGTCCCGGAAGTCGGTCAGGGGCTGATCGAGCTCCGCGGTGCTGCGCGCGATCCTGGGCTTCGTGCCAAGATTTCAGTGCTCGCCAAGGATCGACGCATTGATCCGGTGGGCGCCTGCGTCGGCATGCGCGGTTCGCGCGTACAGAGCGTGTCGAACGAGCTCGCCGGCGAACGTATCGACATCATCATGTGGAACGAGAATCCGGCCCAGTTCGTGATCAACGCCATGGCGCCTGCCGAGGTCGAGTCGATCGTGCTGGACGAGGATTCCGGGAGCATGGATCTGGCCGTGGCCGAAGACGTGCTGGCCAAGGCGATCGGCCGGGGCGGCCAGAACATCCGGCTGGCCTCCGAGCTGACCGGCTGGCAGTTGAACGTGATGACGCTGGAAGACGCGGACGCCAAGAGTGAAGCAGAAGGCGAAGCCCTACAGGCGATGTTCCGCGAACAGCTGGATGTCGATGACGAGGTTGCGGTGATCCTGGTTCAGGAGGGTTTCACCACGACCGAGGAAATCGCCTATATCCCGGTCGCCGAGTTGCTCGAGATCGAGGAGTTCGACGAGGATATAGTCGAGGAACTGCGCAACCGTGCGCGCGACTATCTGCTGTCCAAGGCCATTTCCAGCGCCGAAGGAACCGACGTCGCCCCGCAGGACGATCTCCTCGAGGTCGACGGTGTCGACCCCGAATTGGCGGCCGCGTTGGCGGCCAAGGGCGTGGTCTCGCGCGACGACCTGGCGGATCTGGGTGCCGACGAGTTGGCCGAACTCGTCGAAATGGATGAGGCGGAGGCCGGTCGTCTGATCATGGCGGCACGTGCTCACTGGTTTGCCGACGAGCAGGCCGGCGCCGAATAATTGTCCCGAATTAACGGGGCCCGCCGCGGCGAGTAACCGCCTCGGGACCCATGGAGTAATCAGAATATGGCGCAAACGACAGTCAAACAGCTGGCATCGGAAGTCGGAATTCCGGTGGAGCGACTGATCTCGCGCTTGGCCGAGGCGGGTGTGACCGCGTCGTCGGAAACCGATCAGATCAACGATGACGACAAGCTCAAGCTGCTGCGGCATCTGCGCGATGTCGGCTCGACCGGTAAAAGCGGCAAGCTGAGCACCGGTGGACGAAGCAAGGTCTCGTTGCGTCGTCGGTCGACCTCGGAACTCAAGGTCAACACCGGTCGCGGTGCGACCTCGGGCCGCACGGTAAGCGTCGAGGTGCGCAAGCGCCGGACTTATGTCAATCGTGCACAGCAGGCCGAGGAAGACAAGGCACGGGAAGCCGAAGAGCAGGCCAAGGCGGCTCAGGACAGCGCTGCACAGGAACAGGCAAAGATCGAGGCCGAAAAGGCCGAGGCCGAGCGTGCAGAAGCCGAGCGTGCAGAAGCCGAGGCACAGCGCGAGCGCGAGGAGGCCGAACGCCTCAAGGCTGAGGAAAAGGCCAAGCGAGACGCCGAGGTCGCAGCCCAGCGCGCTGCCCAGGAGCAGGCCGACCGCGAGGCGCTCGAGAAAGAGCGCGCCAAGCGTACGGTCAAGGTCGACGACGCGCGCTCGCGTGCGCAGGAAAATCTGCGCCGCGCCGCCGAGAGCCACGGTCGGACCGAAGAGGATGTCGAGCGTGAGCGCAATCGCGGCAAGCGCACGGAGCTCCATGTCGCCGAGGGCAAGCAGGGCCGCCGCAAGAGCAAGAAGAAACGCGTCACACGGGGCGCCAAGGTCAATGTGGCGACCGATCATGGTTTCGAGCGTCCGACCGCACCGGTGGTTCGCGACGTCGAAATTCCGGAGCTCATCACCGTGGCCGAGCTGGCTCAGCGGATGGCCGTCAAGGGTGGCGACCTGATCAAGCGCATGATGAAGCTCGGTGTCATGGCCACCATCAACCAGACGGTCGACCAGGATACGGCGACCATTCTCGTCGAGGAGATGGGCCATAACCCGAAGATGGTCAAGACTGAAAGCGCCGAAGAGGCGCTGGTCGAGGAAGTACGCGCCGAGGAGCAGGAAGTCGAAGGCGTCTCGCGTGCCCCGGTCGTGACCATCATGGGTCACGTCGACCACGGCAAGACGTCGCTGCTCGACTATATCCGTCGTACCAAGGTCCAGGCGGGCGAGGCTGGCGGCATCACCCAGCATATCGGCGCGTATCACGTGAAGCACGCCAAGGGCGCGATCACGTTTATCGATACGCCCGGCCATGCGGCGTTCACCCGGATGCGGGCACGTGGCGCCGAGATCACCGACATTGCGATTCTGATCGTAGCCGCCGACGACGGCGTCATGCCGCAGACCAAGGAATCGATCCAGCACGCGCGCGCTGCGGGCGTGCCGATCGTGGTTGCGGTGACCAAGATGGACGTGTCGAGCGCAGACATCGAGAAGGTGAAATCGGGTCTCGCTGCCGAAGACATCATTCCCGAGGATTGGGGCGGCGATATCCAGATCGTTCCGGTGTCCTCGCACACGGGCGAGGGTGTCGACGATCTGCTCGACGCTATCCTGTTGCAGGCCGAGGTCAGCGAGTTCAAGGCGCCGGTGGATGTGCCCGCACGTGGCACCGTCATCGAATCCAGCCTCGAGAAGGGCCGTGGGCCGGTCGCCACGATTCTGGTCAAGGCCGGCACGCTCAAGCGTGGCGACAGTATTCTGGCTGGCCCGCACTTCGGGCGTGTCCGCGCCATGTTCAACGAGCTCGGCGAGCAGGTTAAATCGGCCGGCCCGTCCATTCCGGTGGAGGTGCTCGGCCTGTCGGGTACGCCCGAGGCCGGCGACGATGCGTTCGTCGTCGCCAACGAAAAGCGGGCCCGCGAGATCGCCGAACAGCGTGAGGAGCATCGCCGCGAGAACAAGCTTGCCCAGCAGCAGGCCGCTCGCCTCGAAGAGGTCTTTTCGGCCATCGGAGAGGACGGTCCGGCCAAAAGCAAGGATCTCAATCTGCTCATCAAGGGTGACGTGCAGGGCAGTGTGGAAGCACTGGTCGAATCGCTGGGCAAGATCCCATCCGAAGAGGTCAAGATCCGGATCATCTCCAGCGGTGTGGGCGGTATCAGCGAGTCGGACGTCGAGCTGGCGCTCGCTTCGCAGGCCATCATCCTCGGGTTCAACGTGCGTGCCGATGCCAAGGCGCGGAAGTCGATCCAGGAATCCGGTGTGGATGTGCGCTATTACAGCGTGATCTACGAGGCCATCCAGGACGTCACCGACGCGGTGAGTGGCCTGCTTGGCACCGAACTTCGCGAGGAAATCATCGGTCTGGCCGAAGTGCGCGATGTCTTCCGCTCATCCAAGCTGGGTGCGATCGCCGGTTGTCTGGTCGCCGACGGCAACGTCGTACGTGGCCAGCCGATTCGCGTATTGCGGGATAACGTCGTGATTTACGAAGGCGAACTGGAGTCGCTGCGTCGGCACAAGGACGACGTCAACCGGGTACCGGCGGGCACCGAGTGTGGTATCGGCGTCAAGAACTACAACGATATCAAGCCGGGTGACCAGATCGAGGTGTACGAACGCACCGAGGTCCAGAGAGAAGTCCAGACCGCAGAGCCCGCGTAAGCGGGCCGCGGCAGGCGGATATCGCAATGCCGAGGGAATTCACGCGTCGTCATCGTGTCGCCGAAGAGCTCAAGCGTGAGCTCGGGATCTTGCTAACCACTGAAGTCAAGGATCCTCGCGTTCGTCTGGTCGCGATTACCGACGTCGAGGTCTCGCCGGATCTGAAATATGCCAAGGTCTATGTCGGCAGCTTTGATGTGACCGCCAGCGCCGATCCGGTGCCCGATATGCTTGACGGCCTGCGAGCCGCGCGCGGCTTTCTCAAACGCGCGCTGGGCAAGCGGATGCATCTGCGTGTCATGCCGGAATTGCGCTTCATAGAGGACGCCACCGAGCGTGAGGCCCACCGTCTGGAAAGCGTCATCAAGGCCGCGGTGGACGCCGATCGGGAGCACGCAGGCGATCCGGAGGATGCTTCGCAGGATCTGCCTTCTTCGTCGGGCCATGGGCCGACGTAAACGCGGGCGCGATATCGACGGCATCGTCCTGTTGGACAAACCGCTGGGCTGTTCGTCGAATTCCGCGCTTCAGCGCGTCCGGCGCGCCTTCGATGCTCGCAAGGCCGGCCATACCGGCAGTCTCGACCCGCTGGCCAGCGGGCTGTTGCCGGTCTGCCTCGGGGAGGCGACGAAGGTGTCGTCGTATCTGTTGGCGGCGGACAAACGCTATCGGGTGACCGCCTTGCACGGTATCCAGACCGCGACCGGCGACCGCGAAGGCGAGGTCATTGCCCGTAGCGATGTGCCCATGCCGGATCGCGAGCGCCTGGATGCCCTCCTGGCCGATTTCGTCGGCGCGCAGCAGCAGATTCCGCCGATGTACTCGGCGCTCAAGAAGGACGGCAAGCGTCTCTACGAACATGCGCGCGCCGGGGAGACCATCGAACGCGAGCCGCGCGACATTACCGTGCATGAAATCCAGCTGCTGGACTGCGACGCTGAGTCGTTTACGCTCGAAGCGCGCGTATCCAGCGGCACCTATATCCGGACCCTGGTCGAGGATATCGCAGCCGCCTGGGGCGGAGTCGCCCATGTGGGCACGCTCCATCGCACCGCCATTGGGAGATTGGGTCGCGACCTGGGCATGACCCCGTTGGCCGAGATCGAAGCGCGTGCCGAGCGCGGCGATGACCTCGGCGACTGGCTGTTGCCGGTGTCGATTGCGATCGCCGACCGGCCCCGGGTCGTGCTCGATGCCGATCGTGCCGCCGCCATGGGCCACGGACGGGCGGTGGAGTGCGATGTGCCTGCCTCGCAAGCCGAAACGCTGCGAATCGAGGACGAGCAAGGCTGTCTGCTCGGTCTGGGCTATATCGACGATGCCGGTCGTTTGGCCCCGCGCCGGCTGTTTGCACGCGCGCAGCGCTGAGTTGGCCCGATGCCGGGCAACCAATGGGTGATTGACGGCATCGGTCCCGCGAAACTGTGTTGTACAGCGCGGTGACAAGCCGCTAGAATATGCGCCTCGCGGCACAGGCGGCTGCTGCCCGGTGAATGGATTGCACGGGCTTTTTCCAAACCGTTCAGTGGGGATGAGAGCAAACGGCTCACCCCGGTTCGCTGTTTGGAAAAGGCCGGGCTTTCCAGCTGGGCGGGGCTGCGGTGTTTGTATTGTTATTTGGAGTAAACATGGCCCTGTCCACCGAAGAAAAAGCCGAAGTCATCAACAAGCACAGTCGTGGTACCGGTGACACCGGCTCTCCCGAGGTGCAAGTTGCCTTGCTGACGACTCGTATCAGTCAGCTCGGTGCCCATTTCGATAAGCACAAGGCCGATCATCATTCGCGCCGTGGTCTGCTCAAGATGGTCAACCAGCGCCGCAAGCTGCTGGACTACATCAAGCGCCACGATGCTTCGCGCTACAAGGCCTTAATCAGCGACCTGGGCCTGCGTCGCTAAGCGGCAACGCATAGAGCGCCCAATGCAAAGCGCCCCTCGGTGATCCGAGCCGGGCGCTTTTTTGTTTGAAGAATAAACAGGAACATACCGTGAGCAACGTCACAGTAACCAGCAAGCAGACATTCCAGTACGGCGCGCACGCCGTGACCCTGGAGACCGGCGAGATTGCCCGTCAGGCCGACGGTGCGGTCAAGGTGAGCATGGGCGATACCGTCGTGCTCGTCACCGCCGTGGGCAAGAAGGAAGCAGCGCCGAACGCCGCCTTCTTCCCGCTGACCGTCAATTATCAGGAACGCACCTATGCCGGCGGCAAGATTCCGGGCGGGTTTTTCAAGCGTGAGGGCCGGCCGGGCGAAAAGGAAACCCTGACGTGCCGCCTGATCGACCGTCCCATTCGTCCGCTGTTCCCGAAGGGCTTTTATAACGAAGTCCAGATTGTCGCTACGGTCATGTCGGTGGACCCCGAGATCGATTCCGACATCCCGGCAATGATCGGCGCCTCAGCGGCTCTGGCGATCTCCGGCATGCCGTTTGCCGGGCCGATCGGCGGTGCGAGAGTCGGCTATGCCGACGGCGAGTACGTGCTCAACCCGAGCGCGTCCCAGCTCAAGGCAGGCGAGCTCAACTTGGTCGTCGCCGGCACCAGCGATGCGGTGCTCATGGTGGAATCGGAAGCCAAGCAGCTCTCCGAAGAGATCATGCTTGGCGCCGTATTGTTCGGCCACGAACAGCTTCAGGTGGCGATCCAGGCAATCGAGAAGCTGGCGGCCGAAGCTGGCAAGCCGAGCTGGGACTGGCAGGCTGCACCCACCGATGAATCGCTCGCTCAGGCAGTCGAGCGGGTGGCCAAGGACGACGTGACCGCGGCCTACCAGATCGCCGACAAGCAGGATCGCGGCGCTCGCCTGTCCGAGATCAAGGAAGCCGTCGTAGCCGAGCTGGCCGTGGAAGAGGGCGAGAACGGCTGGAGCCGTGATGAGGTCAAGGGCGCGCTTGGTGCGCTCGAGAAGAGGACGGTTCGCTCGCGTATTCTCGAAGGCGAGCCGCGGATCGACGGGCGTGATACCCGTACCGTGCGCCAGCTGACCATCCGTACCGGCGTTCTGCCGCGTACTCATGGTTCGGCCCTGTTCACCCGAGGCGAAACTCAGGCGCTGGTCGTGTCGACCCTGGGCACCGGTCGGGACGCGCAGATGATCGACGCCGTCGAAGGCAAGTACGACGATCCGTTCATGCTGCACTACAACTTCCCGCCGTATTGCGTGGGCGAAACCGGCTTCATGGGTAGCCCCAAGCGTCGCGAGATCGGCCACGGCAAGCTCGCCAAGCGCGCGATCATGGGCGTGCTGCCGGACCTGGAGAAGGAATTCCCCTACGTCATGCGTGTGGTCTCCGAGGTCACCGAGTCCAACGGCTCATCGTCAATGGCTTCGGTGTGCGGCACGAGTCTGGCGCTGATGGACGCCGGCGTGCCGATCAAGGCACCGGTAGCCGGTGTGGCCATGGGGCTGATCAAGGAGGGCGACAAGTTCGCCGTGCTGACCGATATTCTCGGCGACGAGGATCACCTGGGCGACATGGACTTCAAGGTGGCCGGTTCCACCGAGGGCGTGACCGCGCTGCAGATGGACATCAAGATCGGCGGTATCACGCGCGAGATCATGGAAGTCGCACTGGACCAGGCCAAGGAAGGGCGGTTGCATATCCTGGGCGTCATGGCCGAGGCTATCGACAAGCCGCGCGAGGAAGTCTCGGAATGGGCGCCGCGTATCTTCACGATCAAGATCGATTCCGACAAGATTCGTGACGTCATCGGCAAGGGCGGCGCGACCATTCGCTCGATCACCGAAGAGACCGGCGCGAGCATCGACATCGAGGACGACGGCACGATTCATGTCGCGGCAGTCGACAAGGAAGCCGCCGACATGGCGATCAAGCGGATCGAGGATATCACCCGCGATATCGAGGCCGGCCAGGTCTACGAAGGCAAGGTAGTGCGCATCGTCGACTTCGGCGCGTTCGTCAACCTGGTGCCCGGACGTGACGGGCTGGTGCATATCTCGCAGATTGCCGACCACCGTGTGGAAAAAGTCAGCGACGAACTGTCGGAAGGTCAGATCGTTAAGGTCAAGGTGCTGGAAGTCGATCGTCAGGGACGTGTGCGCCTGTCGATGAAGGAGCTGGCCGAGTCGGAATCCGCCGACGCCGAGGGCTGATACGTATCGGTCGAATGATCAAAAGGCGCCTTCGGGCGCCTTTTTTTTTGCCGGCGGGTCATATTCGCGGGATCGGGGCGGCTCTGCCTGTTTCCGTTCGCGGAACAGATCACGGCATATCACGGTGAGGGCGCCGCTCTGCCACCTCCCGCCGGTCCCGGGTAGCGCGGCCGGGTGCGCTCGCGAACGGATGATCGGTGGAAGAGGGTCGGTCGACACGCCGAGTGATGTGAACCGGGCGTCCTGAAGGTCCACCGTATCGCGATTGGTTGATCGCAGCCAAAAAAAAGCCCCCTAGGGTAAGGGGGCAAAGTGCGAGAAAGGCCGTTAGGCCTTTCGGAGGAGATTAGGTTGTCAGCGTGTCTGCTGATGTTGCGTTGCAGTATAGGGCCGTCTACGACTTTAGTCAAATACTTCGTGGACAAATTGCCAACAACTTATCAATGATCACGATTGGCTCTAGTTATGACCCGTCGTGTCATCTTTAGTTTCGGCCGTGGTGCGATTTTCTGAAGTCTCCTCGGCTTTTTCGCGGCGCTTGAGGTTGGCGAGGAATTCGCGACGTACGGTCCGCCAGATGGGCACCTGATACTGCGACAGCTCGCGGAGCGTCACCAACGGGTTGTTTGCGCCGATCAGCCGGCGCATGCGGTCCTTGAACTGCTGCTGTTGTTCGGAAAAGAATTCCAGGGACAGCTCCAGATAGGAGCTGACCGTGCTCTGCATCGAGTCGCCGTAAAAGCGGATGATGTTGCGCAGCACTTCCGTACGGAATATCGGATCTCCGCCTTCTTCCTGCTCGCTGATCACCTGCAGCAGGATCGTGCGGGTGATGTCATCACCGCTGCGCTTGTCGATCACTTGAAAATCCTCGCCGCGGATCACCAGCTGGCGGATATTTTCCAGCGTGATGTATCGGCTGACCTCGGTGTCGTACAGACGCCGATTCGGATACTTCTTGATGATCCGTTTTTCCTCACTCATCGCGGGCCCCATCGTGTGCCAGGCAATGACTTGTTGCATTGCGGTATAACGATTGTGCCAGATCGTGTGCTTGTTTGGGCAGACGAAGGCGAGCGGTCGCCGGACAAAAAAAACGCCCGCCGGGATCGGCAGGCGTCGAGAGCCACGGCCCGGTGCGGTCGATCAACGTCCGAGCTGACGCTCGCGAATTTCGTCGAGGCTCTTGCAATCGACACACAGGGTGGCGGTCGGCCGTGCTTCCAGACGACGGATGCCGATCTCGGTCCCACAAGTGTCGCAGAAGCCGTACTCGTCGCGGTCGACCCGGCCGATGCCCTGGTCGATCTTGCGAATCAACTTGCGTTCGCGATCACGGGTACGCAGCTCCAGGCTGAACTCGGACTCCTGGCTTGCCCGGTCGGTCGGATCGGGAAAGTTCGCGGCCTCGTCCTTCATGTGGTGCATGGTGCGATCGACCTCTTCCATGAGTTCGCGCTTCCAGTTCACCAGGATGCTGCGGAAGTGATCGCGCTGCGCCTCATTCATGTACTCCTCACCCTCTTTCGGGGTGTAGGGTGTAAACTGCTGAGGCGCATCAAGTTTTGATGCTTTCGAGGTGGCAGCCATGGTGGCCTCGTGTCGGAAAACAGCGCGTACGTTTAGCAAATAAATCGCATTGGTGCAATATATGGTGTGCACAGATGCGCCGCTGCGGCTGATCTGGCAGACTCGCGCCGTTTCCACCGACCCGTCTCGCGACGCCCGCCCTATGAGCCTTGGCGCCCTGTTATTCGATGTCGACGGCACGCTCGCCGATACCGAGCCCGACGGCCACCTGCCGGCCTACAATCGCGCGTTCCGTGAGCACGGACTGGAGTGGCGATGGACCAAGGCGTTGTATCGCAAGCTCCTGCTGATCTCTGGCGGTCGTGAGCGAATCGATCACTATCTGGACAATTACGATCCGGCGCTGGGCGAGCACGATGCCAGCGTGCGGAGCGACCGACAGGCCTGGATTGAACGCCTTCATCAGAGCAAATCCCGTCATTTCCGCGAACGGCTGGAACAGGGCGAAGTGCCGCTGCGGCCCGGTGTTGCGCGGCTGATGAAGGAGGCCGGCGAGGCCGGAATGCGGATCGCCATCGTCACCAATGCGACCCGCGCGACGCTCGAACCGTTTTTGGATCACGCCCTCGGCGATGCCTTGCGGGGCTATGTGGAACTGACCGTCTGCGGCGACGAGGTCGACCGGAAGAAGCCGGCGCCCGACCCCTACCGCCTGGCCTGCGAACGTCTGGGTTGTCGTCCGTCCACCTGTATTGCGGTCGAGGATTCCAATGCCGGCGCGACCGCTGCCTATGCCGCGCGTATTCCCGTGCTGGTCACCATCAACGACGATACACGCCGGCAGCGCTTCAACGCGGCCAGCGCGGTGGTGGACTCGCTCGGCGAGCCCGGCCAGCCGGTGCGGATTATCCGCTCGCCGGGATTCGACTTCGAGTATGTCGATCTGGCGGTGCTGCGCCGGATCAATGCCGCGTCCCGCGACGGTAGCCGGCCGGAGGATCCCGATCGCGCGTCCGCGGACGACTAGATCGTCGGCCGATCAGCGGGCAGCGCCGCATCCAGGGCATCGCCCTGTGTTTCCAGGTAGAGCAGGGTCGCGCCGACTACCGCGGCGGGCATGACCACCAGGTTGGCCAGTGGAATGGCGGTCGCCAGCGTCACGAGGCTGCCAAAACCCAGATGCCGCCAGCGCCGCGCGCGCAGGCGTACCAGCTTGTTGTCGAAGGTCAGGCCCCGATTGGCCATGGGTTGGTCGAGATATTCGAACGACAACATGAACGCCCCGAACACGAACCATAGCGGTGCGATCGCAAGGTTGGCCAACGGTATGAACAGCAGTACCAGGCTCAACAATCCCAGCAGCACAGCGCGCCCGGCATACCAGCGCAGCCGGCGCAGTTCGCCGAACACGCCGTCGGCCATTTCACCGGCCAGGGTCATTCCCGATTCAGGCGCGCGCCCGGTCACGAGTTTTTCGACCTGGGCGGAGAGCAGGCCGTTGAACGGGCTGGCGATCAGATTGGCGAGAAGCGTGAAGACATAGCAGAAGGCGAGCGTGGATAGCACCACGGCGATCCACCAGATCAGCGTCTCCAGCCAGGACAGCCAACCCGGTAGTCCGGCGAGCCATCGGTCCAGCCAAGCGTCTAGCTGCCAGCCGAACAGGCTTACCAACGCCACGATCAACGCGATGTTGATCAGAATCGGAATCACCACGTAGCGTCGCAGCCTGGGCTGGCTCAGCAGGCCGAAGCCGCGCAGAAGATAGCTGGGACCAAGGGCGAATTCGGCGATCGGATTGCGGGGTCTGGGATTCATGTCGCGTTCGGTTAGGGCGAATATACTGTCGCGCAAGCAGCAGGCGTGGATCGTGGCTGATCCGCGTTGTTGTCGGCACAGTGTAGAAGAATCGATCGGAGTTCCGTCATGTCCCTCATGCGCTCGTTTCAGACTTTTTTGATCATCGGTTTGTTGTCGCTGGCCCTGGCGGGCTGTTCGCAGAACGATGCCGAGGATGCCCAGGCCAAGGTCGAACAGGCCAACGCGGATCTGGAGTCGGCGCAGGCCGATCTTGAAGCCGCTCGGCAGCAGAAGGCACAGGCCGAGGCGGAACAGGAAAAGGCGGCTGCTGACGAGCGTGTACAGAAGGCCGCCGCCGAAAAGCGCCAGGCCGAGCAGAAGCAGGCCGATGCGCGCAAGAAGTCCGATCAGGCGACACAGACGGCTCGCGCAGAGGCCCGGCAAGAGGCGAAGGCCGATGAGCAACCGGTTTGTGGCGATTGCGGCACGGTCAGTTCCGTGACACCCGTCACCCAGAATATCGAGCATGGTTCGGGCGTGGGCGCCGTGGCCGGCGGTGTCGCCGGCGCTGTCGTCGGCAGCCAGATCGGCAGTGGCTCGGGCAAGACGATCGCCCAGATCGCCGGGACACTGGGTGGCGCGTTCGCAGGTAACGAAGTCGAAAAACGTGTCCGTAAGCAGACCTATTACCAGGTCAACGTCGCGATGGACGCCGGCGGTTCGCGCTCGGTCAAGGTCGACACCGCCGACTCGGTCAGCGTGGGCACGCGGGTGCGCGTGCAGGGCAACAACCTGGTGCTGATGCGCTAACGGCTACTGATGCATCAGGCGATCGCGGCCGCTCGCTGGCCGTCAGGGCAGCGAGACGGCCGTGCCGGGGTGCCAGTTATCGGCTCGATGCTCGGCGATGACCGCGGTGTCGATACCGCCGCGCATCCAGAATTCTGCGCGTACGCGCATGAATCGCGGCTCGGTCGCGGCAACGAGATCCTCGAGGATACGGTTGGTCACCGCTTCATGGAACGCGCCTTCGTCACGGAACGACCAGATATAGAGCTTGAGCGACTTCAGTTCCACGCAGGTCGCCTCCGGCACGTATTCGAGGTGAATCGTCGCGAAATCCGGCTGGCCGGTCTTCGGACACAGGCAGGTGAATTCAGGGATCCGCATGCGGATCGTGTAATCACGTGCCGGCGTCGGGTTGGGGAAGGTGTCCAGATCGCGGTTCGGCTGGGTCGACATCGTTCACCTCGCGGGCAAAGGCTGCAAAATCGGAAGGCCGCTAGGGTACACTAGCCGGCTTTACGCGCGTCGCCGTACGCGTAGCCTGGTTCGACACCGTTTCGCGGAGGCCGATGTGCGTCGGGTTCGCCTACAACGCCAATCGTCACAGCGCCTGTCGGCGGCGATCAGCCCGTGCGCCTGAGCTCCATCCGCCTGGCCGGCTTCAAGTCGTTCGTCGATCCGACGACGCTGTCGCTGGCCTCCAACCTCACCGGCGTGGTCGGGCCCAACGGGTGCGGCAAGTCCAACGTGATTGACGCGGTGCGCTGGGTGACCGGCGAATCCAGCGCGCGGCAGCTGCGCGGCGAGGCGCTGGAAGACGTCATCTTCAACGGGTCCAAGGCACGCAAACCGGTGGGCCGAGCGTCCGTCGAACTCCGTTTCGACAACAGTGAAGGCAAGCTTGGTGGCCAATACGGCGCCTTCAGCGAGATATCGATCCGTCGCGAACTCGCTCGCGACGGGGGTTCCCGCTACGCGATCAACGGCACCCGCGCGCGGCGTCGCGATGTGATCGATCTGTTCCTGGGCACCGGGTTGGGCGGACGCAGCAACTACGCGGTCATCGAGCAGGGCGCGGTCAACCGGCTGATCGAGGCCCGGCCCGAGGATATGCGCCAGGTTCTGGAAGAAGCAGCAGGCATTTCCAAGTACAAGGAACGCCGGCGCGAGACCGAAAACCGGATTCGCCATACGCGCGAAAATCTCGATCGTCTGAACGATCTGATCGGCGAGGTGAGCCAGCGTCTGACCGTGCTCAAGCGTCAGGCCGCAAACGCCGAGAAATACAAGACCTTCAAGGCCGATGAACGTCGGCTGCGTGCCGAGCTGCTGGCCCTGCGCTGGTCGAGCCAGAACGAACAGACCCGCGCCGCTGAAGCGCAGTTGAGAGCGACCGAAGACCGGCTCCGTCAGGCGATCTCGGTTCGGCGTGAAGCCCAGGCTGCACGCGACGCCGATCAGGCCGAACAGCAGGCGATTCAGACCCGGGTTCAGCAAGCCCAGGCTGCGTTCTACGATGCCCAGGGGCGTGTCGGTCGGATCGAGCAAGCGCTCGCCCATGCGCGCGAGGTCTCGGACATGCGCGAGCGCGAGCACAAGGCACTGCTCGACCAGATCGCGGCGCTGGAGGCCCGCCGCGACGAGGATGAGCGGCGCCGCGGCGAGCTTGTCGTCGAAGGCGAGCGTCTCGAACGCCAGCGCAGCGAGGCGGACGCACAGCTGATTCAGGCACGCAGCGCGCGCGATGCTGCACAAGCCGAAGCACGGGCGGCCGAGCAGGCCTGGGACGAGCACAATGCCGCCGAGCACAACCCGGTCCAGCAGCTGGATGCCGAGCGGACCCGTGCCGATTACGCACGACAACAGCGTGACAAGCTCGCCGAGCGCGACCGGGTGCGCCGCGGCGAGCGCGAGGCGATCCCGGCCCTCGATCAGGCCAGCCTAGACCGACAGGCCGACGAACTGACCGAGCGCGAACGTGCGCTCGCCGCGGATCTCGACGCCGCCGAACGCGAGGCCGAGGCCGATCGCGGTCTGCGTTCGCGCCTGGTCGAACTGGAGCGCGAAGTCGCCGAGCGCACGACAGCACTGGCCGAACAGCAGGCCGAGCTGGCCTCCGAGCGCAAGATGCAGCAGGCGGTGCTGCGCGAGGACGACGATCGTATCAACGCGTGGCTGGCCGCACGTGGTCATGGCCAGGCGCGCGGCGTTGCCCGCCGGATTCGGGTCCGCGAGGCCTGGCGAACGGCGGCCGAAGTCGCGCTCGGGCCGCTGCTGCGCGGGTTTGTAGTCGAGTCCCTGGATGCCGGCACAACCGGCGACTGGCCTGGTGAGCCCGTTGCCCTGATCGAAGACCGCGACTGGACGCTCGAATCGTCTTCCGCGCCCGCGCCCGCCGAGTGCCTGGCCGATGGCCTGGAAGGCCCGGCCGCGATCCGCGCCGCGGCCGGGCGGCTGTTCGTAGTCGCTGACCTGGCCACCGGGCTGGCGATGCGCCACCAGCTACGCGGCGACCAGCAGCTCATCACGCTCGACGGTTGCCGTATCGGTCCGGCGAGTCTGATCACCCCGGCCGGCCAGTCCGCCGAACAGGGTGTGTTCGAGCGCGAGCAGCGTATCGAATCATTGGCGGCCGCCGTGGATGAGGGGCAGCAGGATGTCGAAGCCCGGCGGCACTCCCTGGCCGAATGCCGTGAACACCAGCAGGCAACCCAGGCCCGCTGCGCTCGTTTGGACCAGGGGATCGGCGAACAGCGGCGCGCGATCGAGACCGCCGGCGCACAGCTGCAGGGCGAACAGCTCCGCGCCGAGCAGAACACGCGCCGACGCGCCGAGATCGATAGCGAACTGGCCGAGCTGGCCGAGCAGGTGGCCAGCGCCGACGAAGACCATCGTCAGGCCGCGGTCCGGGTCGAAGAGCTGGAAAGCCAGGCGCGTATCTTTGCCGACGACCGAAAAACCATCCAGGCGCGGCGTCATGCGGCGCGCAACGCCCTCGAGCGTGAGCGCGCCACCGCGGCGCAGGCGGAACGTCAGCTGCGTGATCTCGAGGTCGAGCAGACGCGCATCGCCGATCGTGCCGAGAGCGTGGCCGTGCGTATCGGCGATAGCGAACAGGCGCGCGCCGATCTGGCAGCCAAGCTCGAGCGCTTCGAGGCCCAGCAGCCGGCGGACAACGGCGAACATCACAGCGCCGACGATCTGGCCGAGGCTCGGCAGGCCCAGCAGGCGGCCGACCGGAGCCTGCGCGAGGCGCGCAGCGCGCTGTCGGCGTGTGAACAGGCGATGCAGGATAAGGCGCGGGCCGTCATGGCTGCCGAGCAGGGGGTAGAAGACATACGCGATGCACTTCAGCAGGCGCGTATCGATGTCGAGACCGCCGGCGTGCGTCGGGCCGGGCTGACCGAACAACTCGAGGAGCTCGGCGAGGCGCCGCTGCCCCTGTTGGAGGCACTGCCCGAGGACGCCGACGCCGCGCAATGGGGCGAAGCCATCGAAGCGCTCGAACGCAAGATCCAGCGGCTGGGTGCGATCAACCTGGCCGCGATCGAGGAATACGACGCCGAAGCCGAGCGCGAGGCCTATCTGGCCGAGCAGCACACCGATCTGTCGGAGGCGCTGGCTACCCTGGAAGCTGCCATCGCCAAGATCGATCGTGAAACGCGTGCGCGTTTCAAGGCGACCTACGAACAGGTCAACGCACGTTTTGCGGAAATGTTTCCGGAGTTGTTCGGCGGCGGGGAAGCGGCTCTCGAACTCACCGAGGACGACTGGCTGGCCACTGGAATCCGTGTGATGGCGCGTCCGCCAGGCAAACGCAATGCATCCATCCAGATGCTGTCGGGCGGTGAGAAGGCGCTCACCGCCGTGGCGCTGCTGTTCGCGCTGTTCGAGCTCAACCCGGCGCCGTTTTGTATGCTGGACGAAATCGATGCGCCGCTGGATGATGCGAACGTATCGCGGTTTTGCGAACTTGTGCGCCGTATGTCTGCCCAAGTGCAGTTCATCGTCATCACTCACAACAAGCTGACGATGTCGCTGGCCGAGCAATTGCACGGCGTGACCATGGCCGAACCGGGCGTGTCACGCCTGGTCAGTGTCGATATAGAACAGGCGCTGGACATGGCCGGCTGAACGCCGGCCCCGGTGCGCCCAAGACAATCGCTGCGGAAGAACAATCGACTATGTCTATCGTGCAATGGTTTCTGCTGATTCTGGTCATCGCCGTGGTGGGCGGCGCGTACTGGTATCTGCGTCGTCAGTCGGCCAACGATCCCTGGCAGGGGATGGAGGAGGATGCCCCCGTCGACGACGAAGCCCTTGACCGGGGCGAATCGCTCGGTGGCGACTCCTATATCGTGGGCGTGCGTACGCTCTCGAAAGAGACGCCGGCCAGTCGCAAGGCGGGCCACGGAGCCAGCGCGCCGCCACCGGTGGACGAGCCGGAGGCCGACGAGCTCAATGACGCGGCGGCCGAAGCGTCGTGGCGCGCCTATAAGGAACGCGCGCAGGAACGCCCGGCCGAGGTTGCCGCGCCGGTCGATGACGCGCCCGAGTCGGAACAGCCGCCGGCCTCGGCCGCCGCGTCGCTTTCCCGGCCGTCGGGCGAACGTGTCGAGGATATTCGTCCGCAGCGACCGCCGGCCGACGGGCAGCAGCATGTGTTCATTCTGCATGTCGCTACGCCCGACGGTCGCTTTTTCGATGGCCCGGATATTCACGCCGCGTTGACCGACGAAGGACTCAAATTCGGGCTCAACGATATTTATCATCGGGTAACCGAGACCAACGGCATCCCCGAGTCGGTGTTCGCGGTGGCAAACATGCTCAAGCCGGGCACGCTCGATCCGGTCGATCAGGACCACCTGGCCACGCCCGGGCTGACGTTCTTTCTCGTGTTGCCCGGGCCGATCGACGGCATGCCCGCCATGCGAGAGATGATGGAGACCGCCAATCGGATCGCCGAGGCGCTGGGTGGCGAGGTGCTGGACGACAAGCGCGCGCTGCTCAAGGCGCAGACGGCGCAATACATGCTCGATCAGATCGCCGATATCGATCGGCGTGCGAAGATCGCCCAGCGCCGCTGAATGGGCGCGCCTCCGGACAAGGTCGCCAGACGCGCGGCCGAACTCGCGCGCACGCTCACCGAGCACAGCCGGGCGTACTATGTCGATGACGATCCAAGCGTCAGCGATGCGGAATACGACCGGCTGTTCGAGCAGCTCGAGGCCATCGAGGCCGACTATCCGGCGCTTATCACGCCCGACTCGCCGACCCAGCGCGTAGGCGCGCCTCCATCGGACAAGTTCGAGTCGGTCGACCATGCCACGCCGATGTTGTCGCTTGGCAACTGTTTCGACGACGACGAGCTGGCCGAGTTCGATCGTCGGGCCAGGGATGCGGTCGGCGGCCGGCAACTGACCTACTGTGCCGAACCCAAGTTCGACGGCACGGCGCTGAATCTGCGCTACGAGGCCGGCCTGCTCACCATGGCCACGACGCGCGGCGATGGGATTACCGGTGAGAACATCACGCCCAACGCGCGTACCATCCGCAACCTGCCGCTGCGCCTGCTTTGCGACGACCCGCCGGCATTCATCGAGATACGCGGTGAGGCGGTGCTGGCGCGTTCGAAGTTCGAAGCGCTCAACAAGCGGCTCAGCGATGACGGCCACAAACCGTTCGTCAATCCGCGTAACGCCGCGGCAGGCAGCCTGCGCCAGCTGGATTCGAAAATCACCGCCCAGCGACCGCTGGCCTTCATGGCCTACGGGATCGGGCGGGTCGACGGCGCACCCGTGCCTGACAGCCTGTACGCCCAGCTCCGGCAGTTGGCCGACTGGGGTTTTTCGATCAGCGAGCACGTACGGCCGGTGGAGGGCCTGGACGGCTGTATCGACTACTACCAGGCGATGGCCGAGCGGCGGGCGAGGCTGGATATCGAGATCGACGGCTGCGTGTTCAAGGTCGACGACGCGGCTACGCGTTCGGAGCTCGGTTATGTTGCACGGGCGCCACGCTGGGCGATCGCCCGGAAGTTTCCCGCCGAAGAAACCACTACCACGCTTAACAGCGTCGAGTTCCAGGTCGGGCGGACCGGCGCGCTGACGCCGGTCGCCAAGCTCGAGCCGGTGTTTGTCGGCGGGGTGACGGTGTCCAACGCGACCCTGCACAACATGGACGAGATTGCGCGCAAGGATATCCGCGTGGGCGACATCGTAGTGGTCCGCCGCGCCGGGGACGTGATTCCCGAGGTCAAGGAGGTCGCACGGCGAGGCGAGCGTACGCAGCCGATCGAATTGCCTGCGGTCTGTCCGGTCTGCGCTTCAGCGGTCGAGCGCCTCGAAGGCGAGGCGGTCGCTCGATGCACGGGCGGGCTGGTCTGTGCCGCGCAGCGGCGCGAAGCGCTCAAGCATTTCGCCTCGCGCCGTGCGCTGGATATCGAAGGCCTGGGCGATCGCCAGATCGAGGCATTCGTCGACGAGGGGCTGTTGGCTTCACCGGCCGATATCTTCGCGTTGGCCGAACACCGTGCGGCGCTGGTCGAACGCGAAGGCTACGGCGACAAATCCGTGACCAATCTGCTGGCCTCGATCGAGGCCGCCAAGCAGACCACGCTGGCACGCTTCATTTTCGCGCTCGGGATTCGTGAAGTCGGCGAAACCATGGCACGAGATCTGGCCGAACATTTCGGCACGCTCGATGCTCTGCGAGCTGAAGCGGCCGCCTACCTGGAGCGCGCCGAGCGCGCGCAGCGCGATGAGCCGGACAACCGCGCGGCCCGCGAGCGGATCATGACGGCCGAAGGGCTGCAGGCGGTGCCCGGCGTGGGCAGCCGGGTGGCCCATTGTATAGCCGATTTCTTCGCCGAAGCGCGCAACACTGAGGTCATCGAAGCGTTGCAGGCCGCCGGCGTGCACTGGCCGAGCGCGACCACCGACGCTGGCGCGCAGCCGTTGGCCGGCCGCACGTTCGTGCTGACCGGCAGCATGGAACAGCTCACGCGCGATCAGGCCAGCGCGCGTATCGCCGCGCTTGGCGGGCGGGTGACCTCCAGCGTGTCGAAAAAAACCGACTATGTGGTGGTCGGCGAAGCGCCCGGCAGCAAGCGCGACAAGGCCGAAAAACTGGGCGTCTCGCTGCTGGACGAATCCGCTTTCATCGCTTTGCTCGACGATGTCGAGCCCTGACCGGCGACCGCTCGGAGAATCCCCGATGAATACATGGTCTCGACGCGGCTGCTACGGATTGGTCGTTGCGCTGGCCGCCGGCCTGACCGGCTGCAGCGGACTGCTGATCTCACCCGATGACAGCACCTGCACCATCGATCTGAAGCGTGTCGAGCAGAGCGCACGGGACGCCCGCGCCGAACTGGCCAGTGGCATGGCCGTCGAGCAGCGTCAGGTCGGGCTGTCGCGCATGGTGGAGGCCGCCGCGCGTGCGCGGGCGACCTGTGGCTACGAAGTGCCCGATACCAAGGGCGCCCGCCGTGCCCGTCAGCCCAAGGCCGGCTAGGCATCGAGCGCCCGCTGTCTTGTAGGATTCAACGCCACGGCTTACGCTTGGCCGCCGTTCAGGCGAAAACCAAGGCAGGCATCCGTGGCGCGTAGCTGGCTCGAAGTCACCACCGACGAAGTACAGTCCAAGCTGGGGTCGAACCAGCGTCTGGCCGAACGGCGAGATAGCATGGCCGCCCGGGCGCAGGCGGTGGTCGAGCAGGTGGCCGCGCCGGTGTTCGAAGCCGCCGCCGAGGCCCGTGGCTGGGTCTATCGTGAAGTCCACAACACCGAATGGTCGGTGGTCTGCTGCGGTATTCATGCCCCCGGCGAGGTCGAGCGTGATCCGACCGTTGCATTCTGCATGGCCGAGTTCGACGCCTACCAGCCGCTGGTCGTGCTGCGTCGCAAGGCCGACGGCGCGGCGGCCGAACCGGTCTCACGCATTGTCATGCTCGGTGATCTCGACGAAGCGGCGCTAAAGACCTTTCTCGCAGAGGACACGGACTAGACGGGACCGGCTGCGCGCAACCGCACACCGGTCAGGCAGACTGATGGCCTGCCGTGCACGCAGCTACCGCAGGCCTAGCTGCGACGGCCTGCAAGCGAACGCAGTAGCCGGCTTTCAGCCACTGTCCGGCTGCTGAAACCGATATCGCGTCGGCGACGCCGGCCTGCACTCCCCCTTGCGGGGCTGAACAGGCCGCCGGGGCCCGCCATCCAACAAGGCGGATGTTCACAGCTCATAGCTCAATCCGGCATAGAAGCTGCGATCCGGCGCGGGCTCGTAGTAGCGCCCGCCGAAAGCGTTGATCCGGATGTTGTCGAAGTAGACTTCGTCGAAGATGTTGTCGACCCCCAGATACACCGTCACGCGCTCATCAGCGGACGGAATGGTCCTGCCGATCCGGCCGTTGAATACCCAGGCGTGGTCGATCTTCGCGGTATTGGCATTATCGGCGAAGAAGCTCGACGCGTAGCGCATGTCCAGCACGGCAAAACCCACGCCTTCGCTGCGCCAGGCCAGTTCCCCGAACAAAGTCTCCTCGGGCAGGCCGGGCAGATCGCGGCCGGCATAGTCGTTGCCGTTGACGTCGACGAACTGGCGGTACTCGTAGCTGGCCAGGGTATACGCCGCGGTTGCGCTGAGTTGCTCGGTGAGTTGGCCGGAGAGCTTGGCCTCGATTCCCTTGCGGCGCGATCTGCCGGAATTTTCGAAGAAATCGCGCGCGCCGGTATTGTTGAATACCACGAGCTCGTCACGCACGTCGATCCAGAACGCGCTGATCTGGTAGCGCGCCACGTCGTTGAGGCTGCCCTTGGCGCCGACTTCATACTGGACGGCCTTCTGTGGCTCCAGATTGTCATTGAAGCCACCGTTGCCCGCGGGATTGGCGAATTCGGTGAACGTGGGCGATTCGAACGCGTTGGCGATATTGAAATAGACCCGCTGGTCGTCGCGCCAGGCATAACTCAGCCCGGCGTTGGCCGAAACCTCGTGATAAGTACGCCCGCCGGAGTCGTCCGGATCGGCAGCCGATACCGGGAAATTGTCGTCGATATCGAAATCGAGATAGTCGTAGCGCAGCCCGGTGGTCAGATCCAGCGACGGGGTAACGGAGAAGACGTTCTGGGCGAATACGCCGACGCTGGTCGCGGTCTGATCCTCATCCAGGCCGAGGATGCCACGCTCGCCGGCGATATTGTCGTAGCGCTGGCGATCGTCCTGCTGAATCTGCACGTCCACGCCAGCGACGAGCTGATTCTCGCGGCCGAACAGGTCGTCGAAACGCGTGGTCTGGATGCCGCCGCCGAAAAAATCGCGATCGTAGCTGACCACGCCGCCATCCTCGAACGGTAGAAACTGGATGAAGTCACGGTTGGTGTAGAACAGGTTGGCCTGATAGGCCTGCTGCTCGGTGAGCTGGTCTTCATAGACCAGGCCCACCGTCTGTTGAGAGGCCGACTGGCGCGCATCGAAGGCGATATTGGCGTCGCGTGCGGAGCGACGGTCGGCGCGGGCGGTCGCCCGCGTGACGCCGCCAGGGTCCAGCGTATCCGGCGCATCGAGAATACGGGTGATCACCCGCACCGTGCCGGTGGTGCCGACATCGCGCTCGAGCTTGCCGGTGATCTGCTGCTTCTTGACCCGGCCGTGTTCGCGATAGCCGTCCAGATCCAGCTGCGAGGCAGTAATCGCATAGCCCCAGTCGTCCAGGCGGCGCGCCGAGGCGACTTCCTCGCGCCGGTAGCCATTGCTGCCGGCGGTCAGCTCGGCTCGGTCGACCGGACCCGAGCCCGGCGTGGTGGTGGTGACATCGATGACGCCACCGGTCGCATTGCCGTAGAGCGCTGAAAACGGCCCACGCAGGACCTCCAGACGTTCGACCGCGCCCAGGTCGATAGTGTCGGTCTGGGCCTGACCGTCGGGCAGGGTCTCTGGAATGCCGTCGACGATTACGCGTACGCCGCGCACCCCGAACGCCGAACGGGCGCCGAACCCCCGAATCGATACGCGCAGATTCTGGGCGAAGTTGGAACCGTTGTTGGCGTAGACGCCGGGCGTGCGGTTGAGCGCGTTGTCGAGCTGGGTCTTGCGCCGGCCCTGCTGGACATCCTGGCCTTCGGTCACGTCCACCGCCGCCGGGGTCGTGAGTATGTCAGTGGTCAGGCGCAGGCTGTCGACTTCGATCGGGGCCAGTGACCCGAGTGAATCGAGCGTTGCCGGTTCGTCCGTCACCGGCTCCTGTGCCCGGACCGGGCCGTTGAGGGCGCCGGCCAAGGCCAGCGTGATGGCCGCCAGCGCGGGCTTTGTTGTTGTAATCACCCCGTCCCCCTGATTGGCCGGTGCCTGAGCTGCCGGCGTTATGTCCGCTTCATTCTTCCGGTGCCACGGCCCGGATCGATACGGCATGAATATCGGTATGCATCAGCTCGCCGAGCGCTTCGTAGACGAGCTTGTGGCGCTCGATCGGCGAACAGCCCGAGAACCGGTGCGAACGGACCGTGACATGAAAATGGCCGAGCCCGCTGGCCGCGCCGGCATGGCCCACATGCAGGTGACCATCGTCACGGATGGCGATGTCGTCGGTATCCAGCCCCGCCTGAAGCGCCTGCCGGATACGCAGGATGCGATCGCTCATGAAAAGCGTTCCCTGGTGAAGTCGAGAATGGCCGTGCGCTTCAGCGCTCAGAAAACCTTCTTGTAAGGATAGACAGTGCTTTCCATATACACGCCCTGAGCGTTGTACGGGTCCACTTTTGCCCAGGCGCGTGCGGACTCGAGACTCTCGAACTGGGCGATGATGATGCTGCCCTGGAAACCGTCGACGATCTTGCCGTAGGCGTCCTCGCGTGGCAGCGGACCGGCGGTCAGCAGACGGCCTTCGGCGTCCAGGTCGTTGAGACGCTGACGATGTTCCTCGACGGCCTTGGCGCGGCCGTCGCTGCTCTCGGCAACGTCGAAGGATACGATGGCGAAATAGTCCATGATCGGTGTCCTGACGGGCCGGCGCGCGGTGCGCCGACGATATTGAATGAACCTGCTGGCCGCTAGTGTGCCGTATCTGTGCTGCGACTGGCCACGCGATGTCGCCCGCAAACGTGCCGAGCGGCCTGATGCCGGCGCCGCGGGCGGGGCGTACCCAGGCGTATGACACGACGAGGTCTTGCGGCGGGTCGTACGCTGGCGAGACACCGGATTTGCATACGTCCTGGGTTATAATCGTGTCATGGCAGAACTGATCCACGTACATGCCGAAACCCCGCAGCCGCGGCGCATCGCCCAGGTGGCCGACGCGCTGCGCGCAGGTCGGGTAATCGGCTATCCGACCGATTCCTCCTATGGCCTGGCCTGTGCGATGGGCGACAAGAACGCGATCGACCGGATACGGCAGATGCGTGGTTTCGGGCGTGACCATTTCTTCACGCTGGTCTGCCGGGACCTGTCGGAGATCTCGACCTATGCCAAGGTCGACAACACCAGCTTCCGGCTGCTCAAGGCTGCCACGCCCGGCGCGTATACCTTCGTGCTGCCGGCGTCGAAGGTGGTGCCCAATTGGCTGGCCCACCCGAAGCGCAAGACCATCGGCATTCGCGTACCCGGTCACCCCGTAGCCCGTGCAATCGCCGAGGCGGTGGATGCGCCGATCATGTCGGTGACTGCTCAGCGACCGGACGACGAGTTCGCGCTGTCCGAGGCCACGGAGTTGCGTGATGCCTTCGACAAGCAGCTCGATCTGATCGTGGACGCCGGCGCGACCGGCATGGAGCCCACGACCGTGGTGGATCTGACCGGTGCCGTGCCCAGGATCCTGCGCCTGGGCAAGGGCAGCGCAGAGGCGATCGGCCTGGATCCCGTGGAAGCCTGAGCGGCGCGCGCGACGCCCGGCCCGGTCAAACCCCGCGGCCGCTTTGCGTATACTCGCGAATTTGACAAGTCACTGCTGACTTAGATTTCGAAGAGGCCACCGCGTGAGTTCCGAGCTAGCCAGACCCATCGTTCTTTCCGGCATCCAGCCCTCCGGCGCGCTGACGCTCGGCAATTACATCGGCGCACTCAAGCACTGGGTGGCCATGCAGGACAGCCACGACTGCCTGTTTGCGCTCGTCGACATGCATGCGATCACCGTGCGCCAGGACCCGGCGGCGTTGCGCGAGCGGTGTCACGAATTCCTGTGTCTCTATCTGGCCGCCGGTATCGATCCGGACAAGGCCACGCTGTTCGTGCAATCCCACGTGCCGGCCCATGCGCAGCTGGCCTGGCTGCTCAACTGTCATACCTCGATGGGCGAGCTCAACCGGATGACACAGTTCAAGGACAAGTCCTCGAAGAACGCCGACAATATTAACGCCGGGCTGTTTGACTATCCCGTGCTCATGGCCGCCGATATCCTGTTGTATCAAGCCGATGCGGTGCCCGTGGGCAACGATCAGAAACAGCACCTGGAACTGGCGCGCAATCTCGCCGAGCGCTTCAACACGCGCGCCGGCGAGGACCTGTTCACCGTACCCGAGCCGTTCATCCCCGAAGTCGGGGCACGGATCATGAGCCTGGGCGATCCGACGGCCAAGATGAGCAAATCCGACGACGTCGAGGCCAACGTTATCAAGCTGCTGGACGAGCCGAAGAAAGTAGTCAAGAAGATCAAGCGAGCGGTGACCGATTCCGACGGCGAAGTCCGCTTCGACGAAGCTGCCAAGCCTGGCGTATCCAACCTGCTGTCGATCTATTCCGCAGTGACCGACGAGTCCATCGCCGATCTGGAATCCCGTTATGCCGGCGCCGGCTATGGTGCGCTCAAGGGCGATCTGGCCGATGCCGTGGTTGCCTTTCTCGAGCCGCTTCAGGCGCGCTATGAGGAATACCGTGATGACGTGGACGGGCTGGATGCGCTGCTGGCTCGCGGTGCAGCCGCGGCGCGCCAGCGCGCCGCACCGACCCTGGAACGCGCGATGGCCGTCACCGGCTTTCTGCCACCGGCGTGAGGCGCTGGCCGGGCATGTCGTCGGCCGGCTCGCGGGGGATCGCACCGTGAGCGCGCAGACAGCGGATGCGCCGCGGGTGCCCGCGGGTATCGTGGTCGCCGGCGAGCATCTCGACGCGCTGCCGGACGATCTGTATATCCCGCCGGATGCGCTCCGTGTCTTTCTCGAGACCTTCGAGGGCCCGTTGGATCTGCTGCTCTATCTGATCCGCAAGCAGAATCTGGATATCCTCGATATTCCGGTGTTCACCATCACCCAGCAGTACATGGCCTATATCGAGCTCATGGAAGAGCTGGCGATCGAGCTCGCCGGTGAATACCTGCTCATGGCGGCCATGCTGGCCGAGATCAAGTCGCGCATGCTGCTGCCCAAACCCAGCGAAACCGAGGAAGAAGGCGACGACCCGCGCGCCGAGCTGATTCGTCGACTGCAGGAGTATGAACAGTTCAAGGCCGCCGCTGAAGAGCTCGACGCATGGCCGCGGATCGGCCGCGATGTGAATGCCGTGCAGCACGGCCCGGCACGCCTGGATATCGAAAAACCCGAACCGGACCCGGATTTGCGCGCGCTGTTGCTGGCCCTGCGCGACGTGCTCACGCGCGCCGAGCTGTTTACCGAACACCGTATCGAGCGCGAGCCGCTGTCGGTGCGAGCGCATATGAGTCGCATCCTGGAATGCCTGGCCGGTGGCGCGCCCACCGCATTCGTGGCGCTCATCGACGTCGGCGAGGGGCGTCTCGGCGTTGTGGTGTCGTTTCTGGCCGTCCTTGAACTGGCCCGCGAGTCGCTCGTGCGCGTCGAGCAGGCCGAGCCCTATGCGCCGGTTTCACTGCGTCTGGCGGGCGCGCCCACAACGAAGGGAGACGCGTCATGACCGAGTCGCATCGCGATGGTATCGACGACGACGACGGGCAGGCCGAACGGCTCGAACCGACCGCGCCGGATCAGACCGAGGTCGCCGAGCGCGTCGTCAGCTGCGTCGAAGCGCTGTTGATGGCTGCGGACAAGCCGTTGTCGGTCGATCAGCTGGTACGCCTGCTCGAAACCACCCATGCGCTGGACAAGGCCGATGTACGGGTCGCGCTGTCGGCGCTGGTCAACCGCTACGAAACCGCGGCGGTGGACCTGGTCGAGGTGGCCGGCGGCTGGCGCTTCCAGGTGGGTAGCGATTACGCATCGCTGGTCGCGCGGCTGTGGGAAGAACGACCGCCGAAGCTGTCCCGTGCAATGCTCGAAACACTGGCCCTGATCTGCTATCGCCAGCCGATCGCGCGCTCGGATATCGAAGCCGTCCGCGGCGTTTCCGTGTCGTCTAACATCGTCAAGACGTTGGTCGAATTCGACTGGATCAAGGTCGTCGGCTATCGGGAGGTACCGGGCCGGCCCGCGCTGTTCGGCACCACGGCGAAATTTCTGGACGACTTCGGTGTCAAGCGACTGGCCGATCTGCCCAGCCTGCCGGAGATCAAGGATCTGGACGCGCTCGAGGCCGCCATGGCGCGGTTGACCGACACCGACAGCGAAGCCGACGCGATCTCCGCTGCTGCGGCCTCGGACGATGTCGAGGGCAGGCCAGCCGCACCGGCACCCGAGGTGGCGGTACCGCCGGATTCCGACCCCCCGACCCACTGACGGGGTTGGAAACCGTCGCGCGGCACCCATGCTGTGAACGTGGACTTTCTGGCCCGCCGGAATCGCGGCGTGGCCGAGATCAATACTGGATGATCGATGGCAGCTCTCAACACCGAGCGCGTATTGAGCGTGCATCACTGGAACGATTCGCTTTTCTCGTTCACCACCACCCGTGACGAGGCGCTGCGCTTCGACAACGGCCAGTTCGTCATGATCGGCTTGTCGGGGGAGGCGATCGGCGAGCGCAAGCCGCTGCTGCGTGCCTACAGCATCGTATCGGCCAACTATGAGGAAAAGCTCGAGTTCTTCTCGATCAAGGTGCCGGATGGTCCGCTGACCTCGCGCCTGGCGCATCTGAAGGTCGGCGACGAGGTGCTGGTCTCGCGCAAGCCCACCGGCACCCTGCTGATCACCGATCTGCACCCCGGGCGCAACCTGTTCCTGCTGGCCACCGGCACCGGGCTGGCGCCGTTCCTGTCGATCGTGCGCGATCCGGACACCTACGAGCGATTCGAGCGCGTGATCGTGGTTCATGGCGTGCGCTATGAGAACGATCTGGCCTATCGAGCCCTGTTCGAAAAGCATTTGCCCGAGGACGAGATCTTCGGCGATCTGGCGCGCGAGCAACTGCTTTACTATCCGGTGGTGAGTCGTGAGGCGTTTCGCAACCAGGGCCGGCTGACCACGCTGCTCGATAACGGCCGAATCTGCTCCGATCTGGGACTGGCGCCGCTGGATGCCGCGCATGACCGAGCGATGATCTGTGGCAGCCCCGCAATGCTGGACGACACCTCGGCGTTGCTGGACCGTCACGGTTTCGAGGTGTCGCCGCATATCGGTGCGCCGGGCGACTATGTCATCGAGCGAGCCTTCGTCGACAAATAGACACGCATCCCGATCGATACGCCGGTGCCGATGACGGCGCGGCGCGCCTGACCCAGCCGCTGTTCGGTCGTAGCCTGTCGCCTGGCCGGGCCCGGGCCAGCGGGTGTGGTCGAACCGCGTGCCGGGCTGTCGTTGCGCGGGGCGTTTACACTAACGCCCACGCCGATCATCGGCGATTTCCATGGGCCAAAGGTAAGTCAATGTCCGAACGTCTACAGAAGCTGCTGGCCCGCGCCGGTTACGGCTCGCGCCGCCAGATCGAGCAGGTCATCGAATCCGGCCGACTGCGGATCAACGACAAGGTGGCTACGCTCGGCGACCGGGCCAGCGTCCATGATCGGGTGCGCATGGACGGCAAATTATTGAATCTCGAGGAAAGGCTTGCCGTCGGCTGTCGTGTACTGGCGTACAAGAAGCACGTGGACCAGGTGGTCACCCGGCGTGATCCCGAAGGTCGGCCCACCATTTTCAAGAGCCTGCCCAAACTGCGCGCCGGCCGCTGGCTCGCGGTCGGGCGGCTGGACGTCAACACCTCGGGCCTGCTGCTTGTCACCACCGACGGCGAGCTCAAGCGCCGCCTGGAGCATCCCAGTTACGAAGTGGTACGCAGTTATGCCGTGCGTATCCGCGGCGAGGTCGACGATGCCATGCTCGACCGGCTGCTGGCGGGCGTGGAGCTCGACGACGGCACCGCGCGTTTCGACTCCATCCGCGTGGGCGAGGACGCGCATCGCGCCAACCGCTGGTTCGAAGTCACCGTCCGGCAGGGGCGTAATCGAGTGGTCAGACGACTGTGGGCGAGTCAGGGTGTGACCGTGTCGCGGCTGATGCGAACGGGCTTCGGCACGGTGGGCCTGCCGAGTGGCGTCAAGGCCGGCGGCTGGCGCGAGCTCGATCGCAAACAGGTGCGGGAACTGGCCGGGCTCGTCGATCTCAAGCGTTGATCGTGGGCGGGCGGGACACGCCAAGCGCAGCGGGCCTGCGCCGCTTTCACGACGACCTGCTGGCCGCGTATGGCTGTCAGCGGTGGTGGCCGACCCAGGACGAAGCCAATCCGCGCTTCGAGATTCTCGTCGGCGCGGTGCTTACCCAGCATACCGCCTGGACCAACGTCGAGATCGCGATAGCGGCGCTGCGCGAGGCCGGCCCTCTCACGGCTCGGGCGTTACTGGAACACGCCGATCTGGCTGAGCTGATCCGCCGGGCCGGCCCGCATCGCGTCAAGGCGCGCCGGCTGCAGGCGCTGTGTACATGGTTTGTCGACAGGGGTGGTTTCCAGGCACTGGAGGCCTGGTCTACCGAAACGCTGCGTGCCGATCTGCTCAGCCTGCACGGGATCGGCTTCGAGACCGCCGACGTCATCCTGTTGTACGCCTTCGGCCGACCGTGCTTCGTAGCGGACGCCTATGCTTTTCGTATTCTCGAGCGTTACGGCTGGAGCGACGGGCCGCGCAATTACGAACGGCTGCGTCGCCGTATCGAGGCCGTGGGGCCGGCCGAGGACGCGATCTTCTACGACGAGCTGCATGCGCTGATCGTGGCGCACGCGCGCGGACGCTGTCACAAGCGCGCGCCCGACTGCGCGGCCTGTGCGCTGGCCCCTGGCTGTGCGCATGCACGTGCGCAGGCGCAGCCGAACACGCCACGCGCCGAGGCCGGGCGCTAGTCGGGCTGTGCGGCCACCGTCTGTCCGGTGGTCCCGCGAGCGGCCGCCGACAATAGATGCACGTACGGTCCGACGATCTGTTCGGGCAATGCCCCCAGTTCCACGGCCGCCGGAAAGGCTTTCTTGCGCAGCGCGGTCTTGCAGGGGCCGGGGTCGACGGCGTTGAAACGCAGGTTGTCGGATTGGGCGTGCTCGACGGCGAACATCTGCATCAGTGCCTCCAGGCCGGCTTTGGCTACCCCGTAGGCGCCCCAGAACGCTTTCGGCGTGGCCGCGGGCCGATCGGCGGTGAACACCACAGAGGCATCGCCGGCGGCCTGAAGCAGGGGCAGGCTGAGCTGGGTGAGCGCAAAGGCGGCAGTCAGGTTGACATGCATGATTCGCTGCCAGCCGTCGATGGGGTGGGTTGCCAGCGGCATCAGCCCGTCGAACCGCCCGGCGAGATGCACGATCCCGTCCAGGCGGCCGCAGTCGGCGGCGATACCATCGACCAGGCGCTGATAATCGTCTTCGCCGGCCTTGGTCACGTCCAGCGGAAACAGCGCGGGCTCGGGACTGCCGTCCGCCACGATGGAATCGAAAACCGGCGTGAGCGTACGTTCACGTCGGCCGAGCAGCACGCATTCGGCGCCGGCTGCGGCGACCGCACGCGATACCGGCCCGCCAAGGCCGCCGCCCGCGCCGGTGATGAGTACCACGCGTCCGGCCAGGGGAGTCGTCTGGCTCATGAGTTCCTTTGCTTCAGGGTATGGATGGCCGAGCGCAGGTCCGCCACGCGATCGACCACGATGTCGGCGTTCCAGCCGTGGATATCGTCGCCGACCGGGATATAACCGTAGGCCACCGCGATCGTGGCCATGCCGGCGGCACGGCCCGCCGCCACGTCGCGGTCCGAATCGCCAACATAGATGCAGTCGGTCGGATCCACGAAGATCTGCCGGCAGGCCATGAACATGGGCGCCGGATCGGGCTTGGCCACGCCTGCCGAATCGCCGCCGATCACGCAGGCCGGTGGCGGATCGAAGTCCAGGTGATCCATCAGCGGCCGGGCCAGTGCCTCGGTCTTGTTGGTGATCACGCCCCATATATCGCCGCCGGCCACGATATCGGCCACGAGCTTGCGCATGCCCTCGAAGGCGCGCGACTCGCGCGTCATGCGCGCCCGGTAGGCTTCGATGAAGGCGTCGTAGGTCTCGGCATAGGCGGCGTGCTCCGGGGTCAGATCCAGGCCCTTGCCCAGCATGCCGCGCCCGCCGAAGGAGCAGAGCGGCGCCAGCTCGGCCAGGGGCAGGGGATCGAGCCCGCGTTCGACGCGCATGTCGTTGACCGCGCCGGCGAGATCCGGCGCGGTATCGACGAGCGTGCCGTCCAGGTCGAATAACACCGCGCCCATCAGGCCGCGCCCTCGGGCTTGCGGGCGTGGAGGAAATAGTTGACGTCCGGCGAGCGCGACAGGCGCGCGCCGTGGGTCAGCGGGTTGTAGTGCATGCCGCAGATGGTCTCGACGTCCAGGCCGGCGTTGCGACACCATCGCGACAGCTCGGCCGGGCGGATGAGCTTGGCATAATCGTGGGTACCGCGCGGCAACAGGTGCAGCAGGTATTCGCCGGCGCCGATTGCGAGCAGCCACGACTTGGCGCTGCGGTTAATGGTCGAAAAGAACAGCTGACCGCCCGGCGCGCAGGCCATCGCGCAGTCCTCGACCACGTAGGCGGGCTCGTCGACGTGTTCGAGCATCTCGTAGCACACCACGATATCGAAGGTGCCCGCCTGCTCTGCGGAAACGTCGCGGCTCGATGTGCAGCGATAATCGATCTCCAGGTCGGCCTCTGCCGCATGGGCGCGTGCGGCCTCGATCAGTTCGGGCGCAAGATCCAGCCCGGTGACCTTCGCACCCCGGCGTGCCAGAGCTTCGCAGAGGATGCCCGCGCCGCAGCCGACATCGAGCACGCGCTTGCCGGCCAGCGGCGCCCGCCGGTCGATGAAATCGCATCGCAACGGGTTGATGTCGTGCAGCGCACGCATCTCGCCGGTCGCATCCCACCAACGCGCGGCCAGCTGTCCGAATTTGGCGAGCTCGGCATTCTGATCCTGGGTCATGGGGCGTCCTTGTCGTGATCGGCCAACTGTGTGCGCCAGTGTTCGGCGCGGGACAGGATATCGGTCTCGTCCAGCGTGGTCAGGCGGCGCTCGGCCAGCAGTCGACGGCCGGCGACCCACGTATCGGTAACCTGTTCGCGGCTGGCGTTGTAGACCAGAGCGGGCACCGGGTCGAACACAGGCTGGGTTTCGATGGCACCGAGATCCACCGCGCAGAGATCGGCCGCCTTGCCGGGCACGATCGAACCGGTGACGTGATCCAGTCCGAGCGCCTTCGCTCCGTTGATCGTGGCCATGGCGAGCACGCGATCGGCGCTCACCGCTGCGGCGTCGTCGGCGGCGACCTTGCCGATGAAGGCTGCCGTACGCATTTCGCCGATCATGTCCAGATCGTTGTTCGATGCCGCGCCATCGGTGCCCAACGCGACGTTGACGCCGGCATCGAGCAGCCGCTGGACCGGGCATAGCCCGCTGGCCAGCTTGAGATTGGATTCGGGTGAATGCAGCACATGCACGCCCTGGGCGGCACAGCGGGCGATTTCGGTGTCGGTCAGCTGGGTCATGTGCACGGCCATGAAGCCCGGTGTGAGCAGGCCCAGCCGCTCCAGACGCGCCAGCGGCCGTTCGCCGTGCTTCTGCACGCTGTCCTCGACCTCGAAGGCAGTCTCGTGAACGTGCATGTGCACGCGCAGGTCCATCTCGTCGGCGTAGGTTCGGATCTTGTTCAGCGGCCCGTCGGAGACCGTATAGGGCGCATGGGGCGCAAACACCGTGGTGATACGGTCGTGGCCTCGCCAGGCATCGCGCAGTGCCAGGCCCTTTTCCAGATACTCGGCGGCGTTGGCGGCCCAGACGGTGGGGAAGTCGATCACGATCATGCCGACGGCCGCACGCATGCCGGCATGGTCGACGCGGTCGGCGACCACGTCGGGGAAGAAATACATGTCGTTGAAGCAGGTCGTGCCGCCGCGGAGCATTTCGGCCATGGCCAGGTCGGTGCCGTCGGCCACGAATTCGGCCGACATGAACGCGCCCTCGATCGGCCAGATGTGTTCGGTCAGCCATGGCATGAGCGGCATGTCGTTGGCAATGCCGCGCATGAGGTTCATCGCTGCATGGGTATGGGTGTTGATCAGACCGGGCAGCAGTACATGGCGGTCCAGTTCCACGATTTCGGCGGGCGTATAGCGTTCGTGGGCCTGGTCGACCGGCAGCACGGCTTCGATCGAGCCGCGATGGACCGCTACCGCGTGGTCTTCCAGCAACCGCCGGTCGCCGTCGACGGGCACGATCCAGCGGGCACAGATGAGTGTGTCGATCTTGGTCATGGAACACGGTGCCCGGCGGGCGACGGTGGTGGGCGTCAATGGCCGCCACTCTAGCGTAGTCGGGGCCTTTTGGCATGTTGGCTGTGCTAACATGACCGGCTTTACGCGACGGTGTATTCGGGCCGATCAAAGCCTGCGGCTTTGCGGCGCGCAACACCGACTGCCAGTCCGTGGGATGCCGTTTCACAGGCCGTCGTCGAGACGGCGCCGGGGGCGTTTCGCACCACCAGAACAAGTCTATGGCCGACGTCGCAAAAGAGATTCTCTCGATCAACCTCGAAGACGAGATGCGCCAGTCGTATCTCGACTACGCGATGAGCGTCATCGTCGGACGCGCGCTGCCGGATGTGCGCGACGGTCTCAAGCCGGTGCATCGGCGTGTGCTGTATGCGATGCGCGAGCTGTCCAACGACTGGAACAAGCCATACAAGAAATCGGCCCGTGTGGTCGGCGACGTGATCGGTAAGTATCACCCGCATGGCGATTCGGCCGTCTACGACACGATCGTACGCATGGCGCAGGATTTCTCCATGCGCTATGTCCTGGTCGACGGTCAGGGCAACTTCGGCTCGATCGACGGCGATGCGCCGGCGGCGATGCGCTATACCGAAGTGCGTATGGCCAAGCTCGCCCACGAGATTCTGGCCGACATCGAGAAGGACACCGTCGATTTCATCCCGAACTACGACGAGTCCGAATCCGAGCCGGCGGTCCTGCCCACGCGGCTGCCGAACCTGCTGGTCAACGGCGGCACCGGCATCGCGGTCGGCATGGCGACCAATATTCCGCCGCACAATCTGGTGGAGATCATCAACGCCTGCCTGGCGCTGATCGAGAACCCGGAGATCGATGTCGCCGGCCTGATGGCGCACGTGCCCGGGCCGGATTTTCCGACCGCGGCCATGATCAACGGCGCCGACGGCATTCGCGAAGCCTATGAAACCGGCCGCGGGCGGATCTATATGCGCGCCCGGGCCCATTTCGAGGACGTCGACGAGCGCGGCAAGCAGTCGATCGTGGTCACCGAGCTGCCCTATCAGGTCAACAAGGCGCGATTGCTGGAAAAGATCGCCGAACTGGTCAAGGAAAAGCGTATCGAGGGAATCACCGAGCTGCGCGACGAGTCCGATAAGGACGGCATGCGCATGGTCGTCGAGCTGCGCCGCGGCGAGACGCCCGAAGTGGTGCTCAACAATCTCTATCGACATTCGTCGATGCAGACCGTGTTCGGCATCAACATGGTGGCGCTGGACGACGGCCAGCCGCGTACGCTCAACCTCAAGCAAATGCTCGAGGCGTTCATTCGCCACCGGCGCGAAGTCGTCACCCGGCGTACGCAGTTCGAGCTGGCCAAGGCACGTGCCCGTGCGCACGTGCTGGAAGGGCTGACCATCGCGCTGGCGAACATCGACGAGGTGATCGCGCTGATCAAGGCCTCGAGCGGGCCGGCCGAGGCGCGCGAGGCGCTGGTCGCCAAAACCTGGCCGCCCGGGCAGGTCGTGGACATGCTCGAGCGTGCCGGGGCCACTGCCTCGCGCCCGGCCGACCTGGATGCGGCGTTCGGCCTGCAGGACAGCGGCAGCTATCGCCTGACCGAGACCCAGGCCCAGGCGATCCTGGATCTGCGCCTGCATCGGCTCACCGGGCTCGAGCAGGACAAGATCATCGAGGAGTTCGAAAAGCTGCTCGATGCGATCGCCGACTATATCGAGATCCTGTCGAGCATGGCGCGCCTGTTCGAGGTCATCACCGAAGAGCTCGAGGCGATCAAGCGCGACTACGGCGATGCCCGAAAGACCCAGATCCTGGATCACCATGTCGATCTGACCACGGCTGACCTGATCACGCCCGAGGATGTGGTCGTGACCCTGACCCACGAGGGGTATGTCAAAAGCCAGCCCCTGGACGCCTATCGAGCCCAGCGCCGCGGCGGCCGCGGCAAGTCGGCGACCGCGACCAAGGACGCCGATTTCATCGACAAGCTGTGGGTCACCCACACCCACGACACGCTGCTGTGCTTTTCGTCGGCTGGCAAGGCCTACTGGCTGAAGGTCTACGAGCTGCCCAGCGCCGGTCGCGGCGCGCGCGGCAAGCCGATCGTCAACCTATTGCCGCTGGAATCCGACGAGCGCATCAGCCAGGTGCTGCCGATCAAGGATTTCGCCACCGGCGAAAACGTCTTCTTCGCCACCCGCAGTGGCACGGTCAAGAAGACCGCGCTGGAGCAGTTCTCGCGACCACGCAGCAACGGCATCATCGCGATCGATCTCAGGGACGACGACGCGCTGGTCGGCGTGGATCTGACGTCTGGCCAGGGCGACGAAGTGATGTTGTTCGCCTCCCACGGCAAGGTGATCCGCTTCGGTGAAGAGGACGTCCGCTCGATGGGCCGCACGGCCGCCGGCGTACGCGGTATTCGCCTGCCGGATGCTCAGGCCAAGGTCATCGCGCTCATCGTGATCCGTGACGGCGAAATCCTCACCGTCACCGAACATGGCTACGGCAAGCGCACGCCGGTCGACGACTATCCGCTGCGCGGCCGCGGCGGCCAGGGCGTGCTCGCACTCAAGCAATCCGACAAGACCGGCTCGGTGGTCGGCGCGACGCAGGTGCTCGACGACGACGAGATCATGCTGATCTCGAACATGGGCACGCTGATCCGTACCGCGGTGGCCGAGATTTCGGTGCTGGGCCGCAACACGCAGGGCGTGCGCATCATTCGCGTGGCCGACGACCAGCATCTGGTGGGCGTCGACCGTATCGCCGTGGACGAGGACGAAGACGGCGCATCCGATGTCGATGAGCCGAACGAATCGGCCGCGGACGACGATCGCTCGACCGGAGGCGCCGCTGCGCCGGGCGATCACGACAACGACACGGACAGCGAGTAGCATCGCGCCGTATTCACAGCAATCGGGAGAACCAGTTCCAATGGCACGTGTTTACAACTTCAGTGCAGGCCCGGCGACGCTGCCGGTCGAGGTTCTAGAAAAGGCGCAGGCCGATCTGCTGGATTGGCAGGGCTGCGGGATGTCCGTGATGGAAATGAGCCATCGCGGATCGGAGTTCGTGTCCATCGCCGACAAGGCGCGCGCCGATCTCAAGACCCTTCTCAACGTGCCCGACGATTACAGCATCCTGTTCCTGCAGGGTGGGGCGGCCGGCCAGTTCGCGGGCGTGCCGCTGAACCTGATGGGTGATTCGTCCAAGGCCGATTACGTCATCAACGGCAGCTGGGGCAAGAAGGCGGTCAAGGAGGCCGGCAAGTTCGGCGATGCCCAGGTCGCGGCCAATTCCGCCGTGGATGGCAGCTTCACCGACGTGCCGCCGCGTGGCGACTGGCAATTGCGTGATGATGCGGCCTATGTGCACTACACGCCCAACGAGACCATTGAAGGCATCGAATTTCCGGACGTGCCCGACACGGGCGACGTGCCGCTGGTGGCCGACTGGTCATCGGCGTTCTTGTCCAAGCCCATCGACGTATCCAAGTTCGGGGTCATCTATGCCGGGGCCCAGAAGAACGCCGGGCCGGCCGGCATGACGCTGGTGATCGTACGTAACGACCTCATGGGCAATCCGCAGAAAGGCGTGCCCATGGTGCTCGACTACAAGCAGCAGGCCGACGCCGACTCCATGCTCAACACGCCTTCGTGCTTTGCCTGGTACATGTGCGGGCTGACGTTCGAGTGGATCCTCGACAACGGCGGTCTGGAAGGCATGGCCGAGCTCAACGCGAAGAAGGCGAAGACGCTGTACGAAGCCATCGACGGCTCCGACTTCTATCGTAATCCGGTAGCGGCCAAGGCGCGTTCACGCATGAACGTGCCGTTCCTGCTTGCCGACGAAAGCCTGAACAAGAAATTCCTCGCCGAGGCCGAGGCGGCCGGGCTGTCCACGCTCAAAGGCCATCGATCGGTCGGCGGCATGCGCGCATCCATCTACAATGCCATGCCGCAGGCCGGCGTCGACGCGCTGGTGGACTTCATGCGTGCCTTCGAAAAAGACAACGGGTAGAACACGAATCCGCGGTTTTCGCCGACCCTGCCAGCGGTGGACGATATGGCGTGCAAGCGCTGGCGCCGGCGTCTTCTGCGGTTCGTTTTCTTGGTAAGAATCTGCCGACAAGGGTTTCTATGACATTCAAGGTTCAGACACTCAACAGCATTTCGTCGAAGGGCCTCGATCGCCTGCCGCGCGAGATCTATGAAGTGGCCTCGGAGCTGTCGCGGCCGGATGCGATCATCCTGCGTTCGCACAACATGCACGACATGGATATCGCCGATAGCGTGCGTGCCATCGGCCGCGCCGGTGCCGGCGTCAACAATATCCCCGTGGCCGACATGACCAAGCGCGGCGTGCCGGTGTTCAACGCCCCGGGCGCCAACGCCAACGCGGTCAAGGAACTGGTGCTCTCCGGGCTGTTGCTGTCGTCGCGCAATATCATTGGCGCCTGGCGCTATGTCGAGGAGCTCACCTCTACGGGCGATGCGCTCAAGAAGGAGGTCGAGGCCGGCAAGAAGCGCTTCAAGGGCGTCGAGCTGCCGGGCCGTACACTGGGTGTGGCCGGTCTGGGCGCGATCGGCGTGCAGGTGGCCAACGCCGCACGCGATCTGGGTATGAACGTGCTCGGCTTCGACCCGGGCATCACCGTCAACAACGCCTGGCGCCTGCATGCCAACGTCTCGCAGGCATTGTCGGTCGACGAGCTGCTCTCGCGTTCGGACTACGTGTCCCTGCACGTGCCGCTGGTCGACGATACACGCGGGCTGATCGATGCCAAGCGGCTCAAGCTCATGCGCAAGGACGCCGTGCTGCTCAATTTCTCGCGTGCCGAGATCGTTGACGAGGATGCCGTGCTGGGCGCACTGGAATCCGGCCGACTGGCCTACTATGTCTGCGATTTTCCCTCGGAGAAACTGCGGGGCCACGATCGCGTGATCACGCTGCCGCATCTGGGCGCGTCCACCGACGAGGCCGAGGACAACAGTGCGGTCATGATCGCCGATCAGCTCCGCGACTATCTGGAAGTCGGCAATATCCGCAATTCGGTGAACTTTCCCGAAGCGATCATGCCGCCGACCTCGCATGCGCACCGCATCGTGGTGGTCAACCACAACGTGCCGAACATGGTCGGCCAGATCTCCTCGACGCTCGCCCGTCACAAGCACAACATCGCGGATCTGCTGAACAAGTCCAAGGGCGAGATCGCCTATACGCTGGTCGACGTCGACGCCGCGGTGGCCGACGAGGCACTCGATGAGCTCAAGGGCATCGAAGGCGTGCTGTGCGTGCGCTATCTCGGCGCCGTGGGCAGCGACGTCGAGTAGGGCCGGTCGCATGAGTTCATCCGACGATGCGGCCCTGGCCTCGGCGCGACAGCGTATCGATGCGCTGGACGAACAGATCCAGCAGCTGATCGCAGAGCGGGCCGGCGTGGCGCTGGACGTCGCCCGTATCAAGCAGTCCCAGGGGCGCAGCGACTTCTACCGGCCCGAGCGCGAAGCGGATGTACTCAAGCGAGTGGCCGCACGCAATGACGGGCCGCTGACGGATGCGACGATCACGCGGCTGATGCGCGAGGTCATGTCGGCCTGCCTGGCGCTCGAATCGCCGCTCAAGGTCGCTTATCTCGGCCCGGAAGGTACCTATACCCAGGCCGCGGTCTACAAGCACTTCGGGCATGCCGTGAACGCGCTGCCGATGGCGGCGATCGACGAGATCTTCCGCGAGGTCGAGGCAGGCAACGCTGATTTCGGCGTCGTGCCGGTCGAGAACTCGACCGAGGGCGTGGTCAGCCATACGCTCGATCAGCTGGTCGGCAGTACGTTGTCGATCTGTGGCGAGGTCGCGCTCGCGGTGCATCATCACCTGCTGTCGAACGCGCGGGATTTGTCTCGCGTCAAGCGGGTGGTCGCGCATGCCCAGTCGCTGGCCCAGTGCCGCAAATGGCTGGACAGCCACTTGCCCGGCGTGGTGCGCGAGGCGGTGGCCAGCAATGGCGAAGCGGCTCGCATGGTGGCTGGCGAACGCCAGGCCGCGGCGATCGCCGGGCGCGCCGCCTCGGAGTTCTACGAGCTGGGCATTCTGGCATCCAATATCGAGGACGAGCCCAACAACACCACGCGTTTTCTGGTGCTGGGCAAGCAGCGTGTACCGGCCACGGGCTCCGATATGACCTCCATCCTGGTCGCCATTCGCAACCAGCCGGGCATGCTGCATCGTCTGCTCACGCCGGCCGCGGATGCGGGCGTGGATCTGGCGCGGATCGAGTCGCGGCCTTCCCGCCGCCAGGCCTGGGATTACAATTTCTTTATCGATATCGAAGGGCACGCCGACGAAGAGCGGGTCCGGCGAGTGATCGAGGCCATCGAAAGCCAGGCGGCCATGCTCAAGGTGCTCGGCGCCTACCCACGCGCGATCAGCCCCGAGCACGGCTAGCACGCGCGCATGGCCGCGCGGCGGCGTATCGTAACGTGTGACGGGCCACGCGGCGTCCGGCCGTGCCGGCTCCGCAGCAGACAAGCAACCATCGACCGACTCGCCCCGGCAGCCGGCCGAAGCAAGGACAAAAGACCATGACCGCCACAGTCAGCGATCAGGCGCACGACGGGATTCGTTCGCTGCACACCTACGTACCGGGCAAACCGATCGAGGATCTCAAGCGCGAGCTCGGGCTGGACTCGATCATCAAGCTGGCTTCGAACGAGAATCCCCTCGGCACCTCACCCAGGGCGCTGGCGGCGCTGCGCGCGTTCGACGGCGATCTGTATCGCTACCCCGACGGCAGCGGCTTTGAACTCAAGGCCAAGATCGCCGCTCGTCATGGGGTCGAGCCCTCTTGCGTTACGCTCGGCAACGGTTCGAACGATATTCTCGAACTGGCCGCGCGGGTGTTTCTGGGCCCGGGCAAGAACGCGGTGGTCTCGCAATATTCGTTTGCGGTGTATCCGATCGTTGCGCGCGCGGTCAACGCCGAGGTGCGCGAGGTGCCGGCGCTGGGGTCGGCGGCCGACATGCCGTGCGGCCACGACCTCGAGGCGATACAGGCGCGTATCGATGAACACACGGGCGTGGTCTTTCTGGCCAGCCCTAACAATCCGACCGGCACCTGGTTGGCCGCCGCGGCCGTCGAGGCCTTCCTCGAAGCCGTTCCGGCGACAACGGTCGTGCTGCTCGACCAGGCCTATGTCGAATACCAGACAAGCGCCGAGCAACCGGATGTGCACGCCTGGCTGGCGCGTTTTCCGAACCTGATCGTCACGCGCACGTTTTCCAAGATCTACGGCATGGCGGCGCTGCGCTTCGGCTATGGTCTGTCTTCGTCCGACGTGGCGGATTATCTCAACCGGATCCGGCAGCCGTTCAACGTCAACATGCTCGCCATGCACTGCGCGGCCGCCGCGCTGGACGATGATGACTTCATCGAGCGTTCGATCGCTAGCAACACGGCCGAGCGCAGCTCACTGGTACGTGAACTCACGGCCCGCGGTCTGGATTGTCTGCCGTCACAGGCGAACTTCATCACGTTCGACTGTCATCAGGCGTCCGCGCCGCTGTACGACGCCCTGCTGCATGAGGGCGTGATTGTGCGGCCGTTGGCCAGTTACGACATGCCCGAACATCTACGCGTGACCGTGGGCACGGCAGAAGAGAACCGCCGGTTCCTCGACGCGCTCGATACGGTGCGGAATTCCGCATGACCGGTACCGACGATGCCTTCGCGGATACGCCGGTCGCGATCGTCGGCCTGGGGCTGATCGGCGGGTCGATCGCACGCGGACTCCGCCAGGCAGGGCACCGCGGCCGGCTGACCGGTTGTGTTGTCGACGCCGCTGACGTCGCCACCGCGGAACGCCTCGGCCTGGTCGATCATGTGTCGACCGAACTCGGCGAGGCGGTCGCCGGCGCGGCGCTCGTCATCGTGGCCGTGCCCGTGGGCGCAATGGCGTCGGTGTTCGCAGAGCTGGGCGCGCATCTGGGCGCCGATACCGCGGTCACCGACGTCGGCAGCACGAAGATGTCGGTGATCGCGGATGCCCGGGCCGGCCTGGGCAAGGCCATCGGCCGGTTCGTGCCGGGCCATCCGATTGCGGGCACCGAGCACAGCGGCCTCGAAGCCGGGGTGGCCGGCCTGTTCAACCAGCGTCGGGTGATCCTGGCGCCCACGCCCGAGACCGATGCCGATGCGCTGGCCCGTGTCGAAGCATTCTGGCAATCGCTCGGCGCGCAGATCAGCGAAATGGATGCCGCCCACCACGACGAGGTTCTGGCCGCGACCAGCCATCTGCCGCACGTACTCGCCTTCGCCCTGGTCGATACGCTCGCGCGCATGGCCGAACGAACCGAGATTTTCGCCTATGCGGCCGGCGGCTTTGCCGATTTCACCCGGATCGCATCCAGCGATCCGGCCCTGTGGAGCGATATCGTGACCGCCAACCGTCAAGCGATCGGTCCGGTGCTGGATCGATATATCGGCGATCTGGAACAACTCCGGGCTGCCATCGCGGCTCATGACGGCGATACCCTGGTCGCGGCGTTCGGCCGCGCCAAGCAGGCGCGCGACCGGTTCGCGCAACGATCCACGAACGACAAGGCTTGAGCATGCGTCAATTCGAAGTCGCCGCAGGCGGCTCGCTTGCCGGCACCCTGCGCGTACCGGGCGACAAGTCGGTCTCGCACCGCGCGATCATGTTCTCGGCGATCGCCGAGGGCAGCTCTCGCATCACCGGGTTTCTGGAAAGCGCGGATTGTCTGGCCACCCTGAAAGCGTTCGAGTCCATGGGCGTGGATTATCGAAGCGAAGGCGACGCGCTGATCGTCGACGGCCGCGGCCTGCACGGGCTCTGTGCGCCCTCCGGCGCGCTGGACCTGGGCAACTCGGGCACGTCCATGCGCCTGTTGTCCGGCCTGATGGCAGGCCAGAGCTTCGATAGCGTGCTCACCGGCGATGCCAGCCTGTCGCGGCGGCCGATGCGCCGGGTGATCGATCCGTTGACCCGCATGGGCGCGCGGATCAGCGCGCAGGATGGCGAGCGTGCACCGCTGACCATCCACGGCGGCCAGACATTGCAGGCCATCGACTACACGCCGCCGGTGGCCAGCGCCCAGATCAAGTCGTGCGTGCTGCTGGCCGGTCTCTATGCACAGGGCACGACGACGGTCCATGAGCCGGGCGTCAGCCGTGATCATACCGAACGCATGCTCGATGCTTTCGGTGTACGCCTCGAGCGCGAAGGCGCCACGCTCAGCCTGGCCGGCGGCCAGCCGTTGCATGCGTTCGACGTCGCGGTGCCCGCGGATCTGTCTTCGGCCGCGTTTTTCCTGGTCGGGGCCTGTATCGGCCACGGCAGCCGCCTGCGCCTGACCGATGTCGGCATCAACCCTACGCGCCGTGGCGTCATCGACATCCTGCAAGCGATGGGTGCGCGGATCACGTTGTCCAACGAGCGCCTCCAGGCCGGCGAGCCCGTCGCCGACATCGACGTGCAGGCCAGCGACCTGCACGGTATCGATATTGGCGCCGACATGGTCGAACTGGCCATCGACGAATTTCCGGCCCTGTTCGTGGCCGCAGCCTGTGCACGCGGTACCACCCGGCTGACCGGCGCGGCCGAGCTGCGGGTCAAGGAGTCGGACCGTATCGCGGTGATGGCCGAGGGGTTGCGCACGCTCGGCGTCGAGGTCAGCGTGGCCGACGACGGAATGACCGTCGTCGGCCGGCCCGATGCCGACGCCTTTCACGGCGGCCGGATCGCCAGTCACGAAGATCACCGCATCGCCATGGCCTTTGCCATGGCCGGTCTGCGCTCCTCGGCGCCGATCGTGATCGACGACTGCGACTACGTCGATACCTCGTTCCCAGGGTTCGTGGCGCTTGCTCGTGGTGTGGGCCTTTCGATCGCGGCACGGCAGGCTTCGTGAGTCAGTCGGACACACCGGTCTTGACGCTGGACGGGCCGGGCGGGGCCGGGAAGGGCACGCTCGCCTCAGCGCTGGCGGCCGAACTCGGCTGGTTTTTGCTCGACAGTGGCGCGCTGTACCGCCTGGTCGGGCTGATCGCGCTGCGAGAGGGCCTGAACCCGGATGAGCCGGACGACTGTGACATCGCGCGCGAACGAGCGCGTCGTCTGGATCTGCACTTCATGCCGGATACCGGCGCCGGCCAGCGGGTCCTGCTGGCCGGAGAGGACGTGACCGACCTGATCCGTACCGATGCGATCTCCGATGCGGCCTCCAAATGGGCGGTGCAGCCGGCGATTCGGAGCGCGCTGCTCGAACGTCAGCGCGATTTCGCGGTCGCGCCCGGCCTGATTGCCGATGGTCGCGACATGGGCACGGTGATCTTCCCGGACGCGGGTCTGAAGATCTATGTGACCGCCTCGGCCGAGGAGCGGGCGCAGCGGCGCTTCGATCAGTTGTCGGCTACAGGCGTTGATGCTAGTCTTTCGCGGATATATCGAGAGATATTGGATCGTGACGCCCGCGACGCCTCGCGGGCCGTTGCGCCATTGAAGCCGGCGGCCGATGCCCATGTCATCGATACCACCGGTGAAACCGTGGCCGCGTCGCTTGAGCGAGTGCGTGGTCTGGTTCGCGAAAAGGGCTGGCTCTGAGGTTCGGGCCAGCGGTTTAAGGACCGGCAGCGGCGCAACGCCACTGACCGGATTGTTTACTCAACCACCGACGGCACGTTCGCTTTGTGCCGCAGGATTTATCCCCACCCATGTCTGAAAGTTTCGCTGAGCTATTCGAGCAAAGTCTGCAGGGTCGCACCATGCAGCCCGGATCCCTGATCAACGCAGAGATCCTGGAAATCAAATCCGATGTGATCATCGTCGACGCCGGGCTCAAGTCCGAAGGCGTCATCCCCATCGACGAATTCTACGACGACAACGGAGAGATCTCCGTTGCCGAGGGCGACAAGGTCGAGGTCGCGCTGGAGGCCGTCGAGGACGGCTTCGGTGCCACTCGCCTGTCCAAGGAAAAAGCTCAGCGTATCCGTACGTGGGACTTCCTTACCGAGGCCTACGAGAACAGCGAGTCCGTGGTCGGTCAGATCAGCGGCAAGGTCAAGGGCGGCTACACTGTCGACGTTGGCAACATCCGCGCGTTCCTGCCGGGTTCGCTGGTCGACGTGCGCCCGGTGCGCGACACCACCTACCTCGAGGGCAAGCCGCTCGAGTTCCGTGTCATCAAGCTCGACCGTCTGCGCAACAACGTGGTCGTCTCGCGTCGTGACGTGCTCAAGGAAGAGTACAGCGAAGAGCGCAAGCAGCTGCTCGACACGCTTCAGGAAGGCATCGTGCTCAAGGGCATCGTCAAGAACCTGGTCGACTACGGCGCGTTCGTGGACCTGGGTGGCATCGACGGCCTGCTGCACATCACGGACATGTCCTGGAAGCGCATCAAGGATCCTACCGACGTGGTCAACGTCGGCGAGGAGATCGAGGTCAAGGTGCTCAAGTTCGATCGCGAGCGCACCCGTGTCTCGCTCGGCCTGAAGCAGCTGGGCGACGATCCGTGGGTCGATATCGCGCGTCGCTATCCCGAGCACACCCGTCTGTTCGGCAATGTGACCAACATCACCGATTACGGCGCATTCGTCGAAATCGAATCCGGTGTGGAAGGCCTGGTCCACGTCTCCGAAATGGACTGGACCAACAAGAACGTCAACCCGAACCAGATCGTCAACGTCGGCGACGAGGTCGAGGTCATGGTGCTCGAGATCGACGAGGAGCGTCGTCGTATCTCGCTGGGCATGAAGCAGTGCAAGTCCAATCCGTGGGAAGACTTCGCCGCGGCCCACCAGCGCAACGACAAGGTCACCGGTCAGATCAAGTCGATCACCGACTTCGGCATCTTCGTCGGCCTGCCGGGCAACATTGACGGCCTTGTGCATCTGTCCGATCTGTCCTGGAACGAGCAGGGCGAAGAAGTGGTGCGCAACTACTCGAAAGGCGACGAGGTCGAAGCCGTGGTGCTGTCGATCGACGCCGATCGCGAGCGTATCTCCCTGGGGATCAAGCAGCTGGCACAGGATCCGCTCGGCAACTTCGTCGCCGATCATCCCAAGGGCAGCGTCGTCTCCGGCAAGATCGACACGGTCGATGCCCGTGGCGCCACCGTGGACCTCGGCAACGATGTGGTCGGTTATATCCGTGCCTCGGATATTTCGCGCGACCGTGTCGAAGACGCGCGCACGGCCCTGTCGGAAGGCGCAGAGGTCGAAGCGCGTTTCGTCGGTGTCGATCGTCGCAACCGTACGATCAGCCTGTCGATCCGTGCCAAGGATGAGAAGGACGAGCAGCAGGCGCTGCGCGATTATGCCGATACGGATGCCTCGACCGGCACCACCAGCCTCGGCGAGCTCCTCAAGGAGCAGATCGACGCCAGCGATCGCAATAACTAAAAAAAGGCGGCCGGAACGCGGGGTGCTTGCGTGCGCCCCGCGTTTTAACTAGCCTTGATATCAGCAGGGGATGCGCCGGTCGGCGCATACATCGGGGGCGGCGTTTCAGGGAGAGCGCTGGATGACAAAATCGGAGCTGATCGAACGGCTGGTCCAGCGTCAGGCGCATATGTCCCACCGGGACGTGGAACTCGCCGTGAAGTTGCTGTTGGATGACGTAATCGCGGAACTGGCCGACGGTGGCCGGGTCGAGATACGCGGATTCGGCAGTTTTTCGGTACACCATCGGCCTGCGCGGCGTGGCCGCAACCCGAAGACGGGTGAGTCGGTCGATATTCCGCGCAAGTATGTGCCGCACTTCAAGCCCGGCAAGGAACTGCGCGAACGCGTGAACAACAGCCATTCTTAAAAGGTTCTGACGATTCGATGGCCCGTATGGCGGCGGGTCGGACGAGCCTGTCAACGGGATTTCAATGCTGCGACTGATACGTAACCTGATCGTGATCCTGGGGCTGGTCGTGGGTATCGCCTTCGGTTTCTTCAATTTTCAGCCGGTCGATATCGACCTGCTGTTTACCAGTACCGAGGCGCCGCTGGTCGTGATCCTGGCGATCGTGTTCGTGGTCGGTCTATTGCTGGCCGGCATCGTCGCGATGGGCAAGATCGCCCGTCTCAAGCGTCGCCTGTCGGGCGCGCAGCGCCGGCTCAGGGACGCAGAAGCCGAAATCTCGAATCTGCGGAGCATGCCTATTCACGATGCTTGACGGCATCGGTTGGCTGTCTCTGGCGCTGCTGCCGGTCGCAGCCGCGTCGGGCTGGTACGTGCGCGGACGTGCCAAAGGCGATGAAAAGCCGGCACCGCCGGTCAACGCCGATTATCTCCGCGGCATCAGTCAGCTGGTCAACGACGACGCCGACCAGGCGATCGCGACTTTCTCGCGTCTGCTCGAGATCGATAACGACACCGCCGAAACACACCTGGCGCTCGGCAATTTGTTCCGTCGGCAGGGTGAGGTCGACCGTGCCTTGCGTATGCACCAGAACCTGGTCGCACGGCCGAATCTGAAACCTCTGCACCGCAATCAGGCGCGCTACGAGCTCGCCCAGGACTATCTGCGGGCGGGCGTGCTGGATCGGGCCGAAAATCTGTTCCGAGAGCTGGCCGATCAGAATCTGTTCCTGGACCGCTCGCTGTCGGGACTGATCGCCATCTACGAGCAGGAAAGAGACTGGGAACAGGCGATCTCGATCACACGCCGGCTGGAGCAGGTGCGCGGTACGTCGCTGCGGCCGGTCATCGCCCAGTACTACTGCGAGTTGGCCGAACAAGCGCGGGGTAGCCATTCGCCGGATGTCGCACAGAAAATGCTCAAGGCGGCACGCCAGTCGTTTCGCGATTGCGCTCGTGCCAGCCTCATCGGCGGGTTGATGGCAGAAAAGGCCGGCGACCCCCAGCGCGCGATGCGTATCTATCGCCAGGTGATACGGCAGGACGTCGATTTCATCAGCGAGATCATCGAGCCGATGCGCCGTTGCTACGACACGCTCGAGCAGCCGGACGGATACGCGGCATTCCTGCGCGAACTGATGCCGCTCTACGACGGCGCACATCCTCACGTGGCCTATGCGCGTCATCTGCATCGCCAGCGCCAGACCGACGAGGCTATCGCCCATATCTCGCGTTATCTGCAGTGCGAGCCGAACTGGATCGGCTTCTATCATCTGCTGGACCTGACCTGGTCCCAGACGCGCCGCGGGTTATCCGGGCCGATGGACAGCCTGCGCCAGTCGCTCGGCCAGATCATCGAACGCCAACCTACCTATCATTGCGGGCAGTGTGGCTTTTCCGGGCGCTACCTGCACTGGCAGTGTCCAAGCTGTCGGCAGTGGAACACCATGGTCCCGGTCCGGGACGTACGGCCCGGACAGCCGGTCAGCGCGCGTCAGGGGCGGAGCGCGGCCTGACTCCTGCCGTGGATTGACGGGTGTCATCGCGGGCCGAGCCGGGCGTGCGCATGGTAACTGGGTCGGCGAGCCTGCCGCGTGGCCGCATGATCGGCGCCGGGCTAGTACCTGGAGTCCTGTGCGACCCGTTCGCGACATTCGCGCTCCGACCAGGCGGCGTGGCAGGCCTGCACCATCTGGTTGAGCATGGCGCGTAATCGTGATTTGTCGAACGCGTTGAGATCGGCCGTCTGGAGCGCCGTCCGCAGCTGGTTGATTGCCTGTGGGTAGGCCCCGCGCATCTGGTAGTACCGGGCCTGTCGGTAGTAGGCCTCACCCAGCCGGTCTTGGCTTCCGGCCGCGCGCGCCAGCAGCTCCTGGGCTTGGGAGACGTTGTCCAGCAACGTGGTATCGGCGAGCAAGAAGTCTCTTGCCTTCTCGGTCTGTCCGGTTTCGACGAGCAGCTGTGCGTAGTCCAGCCGGGCCGCCGCACTGTGGGGAAACTGCTTGCGGACCGCGGTCAGCAGGTCTGCCGCGTCGCCTGCACGGCCGGCTCGGGCATAGGCATCGGCCAGGGCCAGCTGATAGGCCAACAAGCCGGGATGGGCGGTGGCCAGCGGCTTAAGCAGCTTGATCGCGGCATCGTTCTGGCCCAGGCGTGTCTGCACCAGTGCATATCCGTAGTCCAGCGCCGGCGAGTCGGCCGCGTTGCGTCGCTGCTGGTAATAGCGGGCCAGCCCGCTCAGCTGGCGGCTGGCCAGCACGCGGGCCCGTTCCTTCATCAGCGGATATTCGTGGTCCTCACGGACTGCGGTGGCCGGGTAGTCGCCGGCGCGCGCCTCGGCTTCAGCCATGCGCGTGTTGCTGACCGGGTGCGACAGCAGTATCTGTGGCAGCTGGTTGCCATACAGATTGGAGCGCTTCTGCATTTTCTCGAAGAAGCTGGCCATCGAGTCGGGGTTGAAGCCCGCTTCGGCCATCGTGCGGATGCCCAGCCGATCGGCCTCGTATTCGTGGGCACGAGTGTAGTTGGTCTGCTGCTGGCCGAGGTTGGATACGCCCGCGCTGACCGCAGCAGAGATCGCGTCCGGATCGCCACCACCGACGATCGCCGCAGCGATGACGGCGGCTGCGGTGGCCCAGCCCATGCCCGAGGTTGCTTCGATCTGGCGAGCGATATGACGCTGGGTGACGTGCGCCATTTCGTGGCCCATAACCCCGGCGAGCTCGCTTTCGTTGTCCGTTTCGGTAATCAGACCGGCGTTGACGCCGATATAGCCCCCGGGCAGCGCGAACGCGTTGATCTGGCCGCTATCGATGACGTAGAACTGGAATCCGCTGGCTTCGCGCGGGGTATGCGCGGCCAAGCGGGCGCCGACGCCGCTGACGTATTCGCGCAGTTCGAGGTCCTCGATGATCATGTTCTCGGCCAGGAGCTGCGAGACGACCTGGCGACCGAGCTTGTCTTCCTCGGCGGGCGACATATAGGTGTCGGCCGGTTGGCCGATGGTCGGCAGTCTGTAATCCACCGCTGCGTGAACGACGTTCATCGATAGCACGCAGACCAGCAGCGCGCTCATATAGCGGGAAAGGGTGGCGCGAGCGATCACGACGTGTGAGGTCCCCTTGGTTCAGCGGCGAGCCGAATCGAGGGCAGGCGTGGTGATACGCCGCTCCCCCGATACCGACCTTCAGACCGCAGGTTAGCGTGTTTCGTTCATTCGATTAAACTAGCGCCGATAGTTCCGACCCGCCCGAGGCCACCGCCAGGCCCGGGTGCCCGTCGGCCCAGTCAGTCAGGAGTTTTCGTGTCGACAGACGTCAGGCCACAGGGCCGCTGCGCCGTTGCGCCAATATGCCATCACCGTTCGAGTCGAATCGCATGAACGTGGTGCGCGAATGGTTCTCCCGTCATTTTTCCGACCCGCAGGTAGTCGCACTGGCGTTGATCCTGCTCAGCGGACTCGTGCTGGTCATGGTCTTCGGGGCGTTGTTGACGCCGGTGCTGGCCGCTGTTGTGGTGGCCTACCTGCTGGACGGGCCGGTGCTGTGGTTGCAGCGGCTGCGTGTGCCGCGCTGGGCAGGCGCGGCGTTGGTATCGACCGCGTTGTTGATCGGCGTGGTGTTGGTCAGTTTCGCGTTGTTGCCGCTGCTGACTCGTCAAGCCGGCCAGATTCTCCAGGAACTGCCCACCCTGGTCGCCCGTATTCAAGGTTGGATCGCATCGCTGCCGGAACGCTACCCGGCGATGATTACCCAGGACCATATCGATGCCATGGTCAACAGCACGACGGTGGATGTGGCCTCGATCCGTCAGTCGCTGCTCAGCCGCTCGCTGGTGGTCGGCATGAGCCTATTGTATCTGTCGGTCTATCTGATCCTCGTGCCGCTGATGGTGTTTTTCATGCTGCGCGACAAGCGCCAGATCCTGCGCTGGCTCGGCGGGTTCGTGCCGCGAAACGCGGGGCTGGTCCACAACGTCTGGGAAGAGGTCAATGCGCAGCTGGGCAACTATGTCCGCGGCAAGGCGGTTGAAATCGCCATCGTCTGGGCCGCGGCCTATGTAGTCTTTTCTTTGCTGGGGCTCAAGTACGCGATGCTGTTGTCCGCGCTGGTCGGCTTTTCGGTGCTGGTGCCCTATATCGGCGCGTTCGGGATGACGCTGCCGGTCATGCTCGTGGCCTATGCTCAGTGGGGCATGGAGGCGCCGACGCTGTATGTCCTGATCGCCTATACCGTGCTGCAGATGCTCGACGGCAACGTACTGGTGCCGATTTTGTTCTCTGAAGCGGTCAATCTCCACCCGGTGGCGATCATCACAGCCGTGCTGTTCTTCGGCGGCGTCTGGGGGTTCTGGGGCGTGTTCTTCGCCATCCCGCTCGCGACCGTGGTCCATGCGGTGCTCAAAGCCTGGCCGCGCCGTGCGGCCACGCCGAAAGAGGTTGAACCGAGTTACTGACGTCGCCCCGGCGTGTCCGGGTGTGACGGCCGGCGGCCCGTGCCGCCGGCCAATGGCTCAGGCGTTGGTCGCCGGGGCCAGCAGTTCGATCCAGTGGCGGACCGGCACGCCGGCGGCCGAGTCAAGATGCAGCTGGCAGCCAACGTTGGCGGTGACGATCACCTCCGGGCGGCCCGCGCCCAGTGACTCCAGCTTATTGGTCCGCAGCTGGTTGGCCATGGTCGGCTGAAGAATCGAATACGTCCCGGCCGAACCGCAGCATAGGTGTGGGTCGCGCACGTGGGTGAGCTCGTAGCCGGCCTGAGCAAGAATTTCAGCGACGTTGTCGTGCAGTTTGGGCGCGTTCTGCAGCGTGCACGGCGGATGGTAGGCGATCCGCCGGCCCTGACCGAGATTCCCCAGGTTGCTGAGGTCTTCATGGGCGAGTACGTCGCTCAGGTCACGGGTCAGTTCCGATACGCGGGCCGCCTTGTCTGCATAGTCGGGGTCGTTACGCAGCATATGCCCGTACTCGGCCACCGAGGCCCCGCAGCCGCTGGCCGTGATCACAATCGCTTCCGCGCCGGCCTGAATATGTGGCCACCACGCATCGATGTTCGCGCGGGCGAAATCCAGCGCTTCGTCGCGATGGGCCAGATGCTGGCTGAGCGCGCCACAACAGCCGCTGGCCGGCGGGGCGATCAGGCGAATACCCAGGGCGCCCAGGATCCGCGCGGCATAAGCATTGGTATTGGGCGTGGCCACCGGCTGTACGCAGCCGTCGAGCACGAGCATGGTCCGGCTGCCCTGAACCTGGTCGGGCCAGCCGACACGCGCCTGCTTCGGCGGCATTTTCTGCTTGAGCGGGGCGAGGGGACCGATCAGCAGGGGCTTGAAGGCATGGCCCAGGTGAAAGAAGAATGCAAAGCGGTTGCGATAGGCGACCACATGACGCAACAGCCAGCGCAGCATCCGTTGCGGGGCCGAGCGCTGAACCGTCTGGTCGACCAGATCCCGGCCGATATCGGCCAGCTTGGCGTACTCGACGCCCGACGGGCAGGTCGTCTCGCAGGCGCGGCAGGTCAGACAGCGATCCAGGTGCAGCTGAGTGCGCTCGGTGGGCGTCTGGCCTTCCAAAACCTGCTTGATCAGGTAAATACGCCCACGCGGACTGTCGCGTTCATCGCCGAGCAGCTGATAGGTCGGGCAGGTCGCCGTACAGAACCCGCAATGGGTACACGCGCGCAGGATCCGGTCGGCCTCTTCGCCATCCGGCGTGTCGCGTAGCTGAGGAATGATGGATGTTTGCATGATGCTCGTCGACGGGTCGGTTCAGAAATCGGGATAGAGCCGGCCGCGGTTGAAGACCCCGGCCGGATCGAGCGACTGCTTGACGCGTTTGTGTATCGCCATCATCGGTGCCGGCAGTGGATGAAAACGTGGTGTGACGGATGTGTCGGTCTGCCGACTGTACAGGCTCGCATGGCCACCCAGCTCAGCGGCGCGGGCGCGAACGGTGTCCGCATCGGCATCGCTGACCAGCCAGCGCTGGGCGCCGCCCCAGTCGATCACGCAATCGCCGGCGAGATCCAGTGCCGGCGTGGCCGGGGCAACCGACAGCCGCCACAGCGGCCGGCTATCCTGGAAGAACGCGCTTTGATGTTCGCGTATGTCGCGCCAGAAGCGGCGGTCGTCGTCCAGGCGCTCGCCGCCCAGCGCCTTGGCCGCCGACTCGACCGAGGTCGCGGCCCCGGCCAGGCGCAGGTAGCTGCGACCTGCCTCCCAGTAGGCTGCGGTTATCGGCCACGGCCGCAGCAGGCATTCGCTGAAATGAGCCAGCGCCGAATCGGCGTCCTTTTCGAACACGAGCGTGACCTGATCACGCGGGACGGGCAGTACCTTCAGGCTGATATCCAGCAGTACGCCGAGCGTGCCGAAGGCACCGGCCATCAGGCGCGACAGATCATAGCCGGCGACGTTCTTCATGACTTCGCCACCGAAGCGCAGCACTTCACCGCGGCCGTTGACGATCCGGGTCCCCAGTACGAAGTCGCGCGCGGCGCCGGTGAACGGGCGGGCGGGGCCCGATACGCCGGCGGCGACGGTGCCGCCGAGCGTGGCCTGTTCGCCGTAGTGTGGCGGCTCGAAGGCGAGCATCTGGTTCTGTTCGGCCAGGGCCTGCTCGATTTCGACCAACGGCGTGCCGGCTCGTGCGGTCAACACCAGTTCGCCGGGCTCGTAGCTGACAATACCGCGGTGGCCGGTGATATCCAGGTCATCGCCCTCGGCCACGGGCTCGCCCAGAAACGCTTTGGTGCCGCCCGCGCGAATGACCAGCGGCGTATTTCGGGCAAAGGCGTCGGCCACGCGTTCGCTGATCGGCGCGCTCTGATCGCCGCACGCGCCGCTCTGGCCGTCGGTGGAAGACACGGGAGAAGTCACAGTCGCTCCAGATCGGGAAAGGGCAGATCGCCGTTATGGACGTGCATCGCACCGAACTCGGCACAGCGGTGCAACGTAGGCACGGCCTTGCCGGGGTTGAGCAGGCTTTTGGCGTCGAACGCGGCCTTGACGGCATGGAACTGAATCAGCTCGGGTTCGGGGAACTGAACGCACATCTGATCGATCTTTTCCATGCCCACGCCGTGCTCGCCGGTGATCGTGCCGCCATGTTCGAGACACAGCTCACAGATTGCGCCACCGAATTCCTCGGTGCGCTCGAGCTCGCCTTCGATATTCGCATCGTAGAGGATCAGCGGATGCAGGTTGCCATCGCCGGCATGAAAGACGTTGGCCACACGCTGACCGTATTTCTTGGACAGCTCGCCGATGCCGATCAGCACGTCGGCCAGCGCCTTGCGCGGAATGGTGCCGTCCATGCAGTAGTAGTCGGGCGAAATCCGGCCCATGGCAGGGAATGCGGCCTTGCGGCCGGCCCAGAACAGGGCCCGCTCGGCAGCGTCGCGGGAAATGCGGATATCGACCGCTCCCTGTTGTTCCATCACCGCGCGTACGTCGGCAATGTGCTCCTCCACCTCGGCTTCGGTGCCGTCGACCTCACAGAGCAGTATGGCCTCGGCTTCGGTCGGATAGCCGGCATGTACGAATTCCTCGGTGGCGATGATCGCCGGGCTGTCGAGCATTTCAAGCCCGGCGGGCACGATGCCCGCCTGGATGATCGCGGCCACTGCGTTGCCGGCCTTGCGGACGTCGTCGAAGGCGACCATGGCAACGCGTGCGAGCTCCGGCTTGGGCAACAGTTTGACGGTAACCTCGACGATCACGCCGAGCAGACCCTCGGAGCCGGTCATCAGCGCAAGCAGGTCGAAGCCGGGCGTGTCGAGTGCATGACTGCCGATGGTCAGGCGTTCGCCCTCGATGGTCACGACCTCGATCTGCAGGATGTTGTGGGTGGTCAGCCCGTATTTCAGGCAGTGCACGCCGCCCGAGTTCTCGGCCACATTGCCGCCGATCGAACAGGCGATCTGGGAGGACGGGTCGGGCGCGTAGTACAGCCCGAGATGATCGACCGCCTCGGAGATGGCGAGGTTGCGTACGCCGGGCTGCACCGTGGCGCGGCGGTTGTCGGTATCGATATCGAGTATGCGGTTGAACTTGGCCAGCGAGATCAGCACGCCGTTGTCCAGCGGCAGTGCGCCTCCGGACAGGCCGGTGCCCGCCCCGCGGGCGACCACCGCCACATCGTTGGCGTGACAGATGCGTAGCGCCGTCTGGACCTGTTCGATGGTCTCAGGCAGCACCACGATCATCGGCACTTGCCGATAGGCGGACAGGCCATCGCATTCGAACGGTTTGAGATCCTCGTGATCGGTCAGCACGGCCGCGCGCGGCAGCTCGGCGTGCAGCTTGTCGATCAGTGCCTGCTTGTCGACCTGGCGGGCAAGCACCGTTTCGGCCAGATCGGCGGCATGCGGTTCGGCAGTGGCGGAATCGGCCATGAGGTGTCCTCGTGCTTGGGGGCGCGCCGGCAGGCATCTTCGCCGGTGGTCGGCCGCGACGGCGCACCGCGTTGGAGACCGTCAGAGCTTATCAGAGGCGTGGTCGGCCAGGCGCGATCGCTCGCCTCTGGCCAGCGTTACGTGGCCGGCATGGCGCCAGTTGCGAAATCGGTCGACCACGTTGGTCAGCCCGGAGGTGGTTTCGGTGAGATACGGGGTATCGATCTGGGCGAGATTGCCCAGGCAGACGAACTTGGTCCCGGGCCCGGCCCGGGTGATCAGGGTCTTCATCTGTTTGGGCGTCAGGTTCTGGGCTTCGTCGAGAATCACGAACCGCTCGAGGAACGTGCGCCCGCGCATGAAGTTCACCGACCGGATCTTGATCCGCTTGGACAATAGCTCGTTGGTCGCCGCCCGCTCCCAGTCAGATCCGCCGCCGTTGCCGGTCAGCACCTCGAGGTTGTCCATCAGCGCGCCCATCCAGGGCGTCATCTTCTCTTCCTCGGTGCCGGGTAGAAAACCGATATCGTCGCCAACCGGCACGGTGACGCGGGTCATGATGATCTCGCGATAGCGGGATTCATCCAGCGTTTGCGCCAGGGCGGCCGCCAGAGTGAGCAGCGTCTTGCCGGTGCCGGCAGCACCCAGAAGCGTGACGATATCGATATCCGGGTCCATGAGCAGGTTCAGCGCGAAATTCTGCTCGCGGTTGCGGGCATGGATGCCCCAGACCGACTGCTTGCCCTCGCGATAGTCGTCGGCCAGTTCCAGAACGCTCGTGTCGTTGTCGATCTCCCGGGTGATCAGCTCGACATCGTTGTCCCGCGAGAAGTGCAGCAGCTCGTTGAGATACCAGTCGGCAACCTGTGGCCCGCTCAGCCGATAGAAAGCGCGACCGGCATCCTGCCAGGAGTCCATGCTCTGGCCGTGGGTGTCCCAGAAATCGTCGGGGAGTTCGGCATGGCCGGTATACAGGAGATCGAGATCCTCGAGGACCTTATCGTTGGTGTAGTCCTCGGCTTCGATGCCGATCACTGATGCCTTGATCCGGAGATTGATGTCCTTGGATACGAGCACCACGTCCGAGTCGCCGAACAAGGTGCGCAGCGACAGTGCCGACAGCAGGATGGAGTTGTCGGCCTTGTTGCCGGGCAGCATGGCCGGCAGGCTGCCCTGCGGCGGCCGGGTCTCGAAATACAGCCGGCCGCTGGCGCGCGGCGCCTCGCCGCGGCCGTTGCCGTTAGCCGCGAATTCGATGCCCTGATTCAGGGCCAGGCCGGCCTCGATCTCCTCGTGGCATTTGTCCGCCATGAGCGCGTCGATGAAGCGGCTGACCTGCCGCACGTTGCGCGCGACTTCGGAGACACCTTTTTTGCCGGCGTCGAGCTCTTCGAGCACCACCATCGGTATGAAAATGTCGTGTTCCTGGAAACGGAACAGAGCGGTCGGGTCGTGCATGAGCACGTTGGTATCGAGTACGAACACGCGTCCGGACATGAGCGGTCACCCGGTGGATCGGTGAATGACGGGCCTCAGGCCAGCGCGCGTACCGCGGCCAGCACTTCGTCGGCATGCTCGGCAACCTTGACGCCGCGCCAGGCGTGGCGGATCACGCCGTCGCCGTCGATCACGAAGGTGCTGCGCTCGATACCGATATGGCTGCGACCGTACATGGTCTTCTCCTTGAGTACGCCGAACGCCTTGCAGAGCGATTCGTCGGCATCGGAGATCAGATCGAATGGGAAGTCGTACTTGGCCCGAAAATTGTCGTGTTTGCGCAGCGAATCGCGGGATACGCCCACGATCTCGGCGCCGGCGGCGCGAAACGCATCGTACCGGTCGCGGAAGGCTTCGCCCTCCTGCGTACAGCCGGGCGTGTTGTCGCGCGGGTAGAAATACAGCACCAGGGTCTGGCCGGCGAAATCGGCCAAGCTGAGATGCTTGTCCCCGGTGGCCGGGGCGGAAAAGACAGGGGCGGAATCGTTGACGTCAAGGCTCATCGCGGATGATTCTCGGCTAGGCGCACTCGGCGCCGGGGACGAAAGGCCGGCTCGCGGGGCGACGATCAGGTCTTGATCGGGTCGAGCAGGCCGTCGGCGTGCAGATCGTCGCAGACGTCCATGAACGCGTCGCGCAACGTCTGCGGGTGGTGATTGATCGGCACCTGCAATGCCATGTGCAAAGTGCACATCGCCGCGCCGGTCAATCCCGATTCATAGGACTGCGCGCTGACTTCCACCACCTGGGTTTCCTGTTCGGTGAAGAAATCCAGCAGCTCGCCGAGCAGGCGCGGCTGTTGCGGGGCCACCACTTCGGCCGCATAGGGCCGGAACTCGGTGGCCGGTTCGGCCGGACGCGCATGCTGAAACTGGACTTCCAGCCCCAGATGTTCGGCCAGACCGGGCAGCGCGCTTTCCATCTTGCCCATCGCACTCCAGTTGCCTGAAAGCAGCATGGCCGCAGAGAAATGATCGCCCAGCGGGGTGATCCGGCATTCGCTCACGTCGCAGCCGCGACGTGCGATCGCGCCGACCAGATCGCGCGCGAGCTTGTCGCGATTGTCTCCCAATGCGACCAGCGACAGATACTTCTTGATTTCCGGCATGAGCGCGGCAGGATCCTGTGACGAACGGGTGGGCGGAAAAGCGCCACATGTTAGCACTACAAGGGGTGGCTTCACGCGGGTACAATCGCGCACCGTGCACCCATTGGCAGCGTTGAGGACAGACCGTGGCACAAGGTAGCAATCGTTTGGGCGGCAGCATGGTCGCGATCGTGACTCCCATGCATGCCGACGGCAGCGTCGACTGGGACAGCTTCGAAAAGCTGATCGACTGGCACATCGCCGAAGGTACCGACGGCATCGTGGCGGTCGGCACGACGGGTGAATCCGCGACGCTCGGTTTCCGCGAGCACGACGAAGTCATCGAGCGAACCGTCGATCTGGTCGACAAGCGTGTGCCGGTGATCGCCGGAACCGGCGGCAACGCCACCGATGAAGCCATCCGGCTGACACGCCACGCCAAGCGCGCGGGAGCCGACGCTTGTCTGCTGGTCACGCCTTATTACAACAAGCCGACCCAGGAAGGCCTGTATCGGCATTTCCACGCGATCGCCATGGCCGTGGATATTCCTCAGGTGCTCTACAACGTACCGAGTCGGACCGGCGTGGACATGCTGCCCGAGACCGTGGGCCGCCTGTGCGAGATCGACAACATCGTCGCGCTCAAGGAAGCCAAGGGCTCTATCGAGCGCATCCACGATCTGATCGAGCACGTGGGCGACGGCATGGATATCTATTCCGGGGATGATGGGACGGCCATGGAGTCCATGCTGGTCGGCGCGCGCGGCGATATTTCGGTCACCGCCAATGTCGCGCCCAAGCTGATGCACGAGATGTGTGCCGCCGCGATCGCCGGCGAGCGCGAACGCGCGGAGATCCTGGACGCCAGGCTGCAGCCGCTGCATACCAACCTGTTCCTCGAACCGAACCCGATTCCAGTCAAATGGGCGCTCTACGAAATGGGCTATATCGGGCCAGGTATCCGGCTGCCGATGACGCCGTTGTCGGACCATTTCCACGGGCCGGTGCGCGATGCATTATCCGGAGTGGTATCAATCGATTAGTTACGGCGCGGCGGCGTCAAGTATTTGTGACGCCGAACTTGTTTTTTGTTCTTCAGGCCGGTAGTCTTGACAACGAGTTCATCAGGCCGTATTCAACGGGAGCCAGAATAATGATCAGGAACGTATTTGCTGCAGCGGGGATCGCGCTTTTTGCCCTGTCGCCCGCTGTCATGGCCCAACAGTCCGATAGCGACAACCGTCCGGCGGCTGGCGGTGCCATGGGCGCCGACAACTCGCAGGTCGTTTCGCACGCCGTGCTGGCTGGCGTGACGTCCGCGGCCCTCATCGGCGCTGCGTTTGCGGTCGCTGATAACGACAGCGACGACGTCGTTCTCGGTAATGGCGGCTCGACCGGAACCACCGGCACCACGCCTGGCAACGGCGGCGGCACCGGCACCACGGGTACGACCGGTACCAACTAATGGGTCGCGTATTCCTGGCGACGGTGGCCGTGTGGGTTTAATGACTGTCACCAGGTATCGATACCTCGAGAAAAACCGCTTTCGGGCGGTTTTTCTTTGTCTGGCCATTGTATTCGCTGGCTTGGCAAGCGGCTGCGCGGGCGTGGCCAATACGCCGGTCGTATCGACCTTTGCCGCATTCTTTCCATCGGACGAAGACGTATCGGCCCAGGCGGCAGATATTCCGTATGCGTCAATCGATCTGACGATCGCCGGCAGCGGGGGGCTGCTGGCGCTATCGGAACAAAGCGGCGGCCTGACTTTCTGGCAGACCAGCGGCAACCAGGCGTTCGTATTCCGTAACGGCTATCTGGATGCGACCCGCGGCTTGCCGATCGATCTCGAGTCGACCGAAGTCGCAATGCAAGGTGCGGATGGCGTTGCACCGTGGCAGGCCGATCAGAACGAAATCCACTATCGTGTGGTGCGCACATGGTCCGATGAGGATGGCGAACTTCACAGTGGTCGCGCCGATGCAACGCTGGTGTGTCGGAACGATAGCGAGCGGGTCGAGCTGCCACTTGCGACGCTTGGTCTGCAGCGCTGCGACGAAACGCTGCGCTGGGCCGATGGGCCGACCACGCATTCGACCCTCTGGCGCGATCCCGGTGATCGCCGTCTCTGGGCTGTCGATACCGTCGCGTGGCCGGGCGGTGACCGGATTGTATGGCGTGTTGCACGGCCCTGGTGGTGAGCGCGCGGCGAGCGAGATTGATATCGACTCCAGCTAAGAACGCCGATAGAACAGGCGCTTGTGGTAAAACGCTCTATTAGACTGTGAAACAGCTCAGGTAAGGTATGGTCTCACCCAGCGTGCAGACATGCTGGGACGCGCATGGACGGTGTATCGGGTGGGCGGTATCCATCGATTCGATGCGCGGACAGGGACTGGTTGTCGAGGCTGACCATCGCGGTCGGTCTTATCTGCACCCTCAGGGGGTTAGATGCGAAAGCATTCTCAATGGCTGCTCGTTTGTGCGAGTTGCGCGCTGGCGTCGCTCGCGAGTACGGGCGCTTTCGCACAGGCACTCGACGACACGATCGGGCGGGAGGCCGCACAACCGCCGACAGTCTCCTCGCTGATTGCCGCGTGGATGGCTTTCCCGGAGCTGGATCAGGTCGTGTGGCCTTATAGCTATATTCGCGTGGCCGAGGATGACGAACGTGCCCGACAGGTCCGCAGTGACCTGGGACAGGAATTGTCGACGCTGGCCGCCCGTCTGGACGCCTATGGCGGCCGTCAGCCGCTAAGGTCGACCGTGAAAGCCTGGCAGAAGCGTCTCGGCACCTTGAGTGCCACCCGGGTTCCCGGCGACTGGTCGCCGGCGTCTTTGATGACGCGCCCCTACCAGCGCCCGCCGGTCAGCGCAATTACGGCGCTAGGCGCCTGTCGGGCGCCGGATTGGGTCGAGGTATGGGATGCAAACGGTATTCATCGGACCGATTGGCGGGGCGGGCTGACGCTTAGCGATCTCTTGACGGATCGGTCGCTTCGCAGCGGCAGCGCCGGCCGAGTGGCGATCGTGGATCCATACGGACAAATCATTCACCGCGGTGTACAGGCTTGGAACTTCGCCGATGCACCGCTGGCGCCCGGTTCTCGTGTTATCGCTTCGTTGCCGTTGAACGGAGAAGCCTTCCCATGGATACGGGACGCGATCGCGCGCGTGCTGGCACACGCGCCGCCCGCCGACGATTGTCGCGAAGTCCAAATCCTGGCGACGGGCGGTAGCCATGAATAGATTCAGTCGTGATCGTGCAGCGACCAGATGGACGCTGGTCGCTTCGGTCGGGGTGACGCTGTTTGTCGCGAGTGTGGGCGGCGCGGCCGCCGGCGAGGACGACTACCAGCTAAATGTTTTTCAGACTGACTTCGGCGGCGTGGGCTTGCTGCAAACGCCGAGCGCTCGCATGGCGCCGCTGGGTGAATTCTCGTTCCACTACGATCAGGTCGACCCCTACACCCATTATGCGTTCAGCCTGCAGCCGTTCGAGTGGATGGAAGCCGGTTTTCGTTACACCGAGATCAGCAATCGGCTGTATGGCCAAAGCATTGCCGGCGATCGCGACTATCTCGACAAGGGTGTGGATCTGAAGCTGCGTCTGTGGGACGAAAGCCGTCTGGTGCCTCAGGTTGCATTGGGTTTTCGCGATCTGGGCGGTACCGGCTTGTTCGGCAGCGAATACGTGGTCGCGAACAAACGCTGGTACGACTTCGATTTCAGCCTCGGTATGGGGTGGGGCTACATCGGCTCGCGCGGTGATCTCGGGAATCCGCTGCAGGTGTTCGGCAGCCGTTTCGAAGATCGTGTCAACGAGCGGTCCGCGGGCGGCGGCGATTTCAACATCAAGCAGATATTCACCGGCCGCACGAGCCTGTTTGGCGGTATTCAGTATCAGACGCCGTTCGAGCCGTTGACTCTTCAGGTCGAATACGACGGTAACGACTATGAGTCCGAGCCGCTGAACAACCCGCAGGAGCAGGATTCGCCGATCAACTTTGGCGCACGGCTGAAGGTCAACGATTATCTGGCCTTATCCGCGGCCTGGGAGCGCGGCAATACCGCGATGTTCGGGGCCACGCTGAGCCTGAATCTCGCGACGCTTTCGCAGCCGAAGAATGATCCGCCGCCCGTGCCCGTCAAGGCAGCGCCGGCGCGCACGACCGACCAATGGCAGGATGTGTCGTCAGCACTGGCCAGCAATGCCGGCGTGGTGCCTACGCGTATCAGTCGTGAAGGCAATACCCTCGTTGTCCAGGGCAACAACACCAAATACCGCTCGACGCCGGAAGCCGAGCTTCGCGCCAATCGTATTCTCCACAACGTCACCGATCCGGGCGTGACCGAGTTCGCCTATCGTTGGGAAGCCGGCGGGTTCGTGCTGCGAGAGGACCGCCTGCCGCGTCAGCCATTGCCCGAGCAGCCGTTGCTGGTCGATCCGGGCAGCACGTTTGCATCCGACGACTATCGTCTGGATGTGAAGTCGGTGTCCACGAGCCGGGACAGCAACGACAATCCGGCCGACGAGCCTCTGTACGAATTGTCACCCACGCGTTTTGCCTGGGGGCTGTCACCGGGGCTCAACCAGAACTATGGCGGCCCGGACGGCTATCTCTATCAGTTGCTTGCACGCGCGAATGCGACCTTCCAGACCGATGCCCACGGTTGGTTGTCCGGTACGTTGGCCTACACGCTCGCCGACAATTTCGACAAATACGATTACATCGCGGAATCCGATCTGCCCCGGGTGCGGACTTTCATCGGCGAGTATCTCCGGCAGACCGACCTCGGCATATACAACCTGCAGTACACGCGTACGGCGCGCCTGTCCGACAACCTGTTCGGAATGGCTTATGCCGGCTATCTGGAGATGATGTACGCCGGCGCGGGCGGCGAGGTCCTGTATCGGCCGTTCAACAGTCCGGTCGCCCTGGGGGTGGATGCGCAGTACGTGCGTCAGCGCGACTTCGATACCCAGTTCGGCTTGCGCGACTACAGCACCTGGGTCGGCAATGTCAGCACGTATATCGATACCGGCTTCAAGGATGTCCTAGCCAAACTCAGTGTCGGCCGGTATCTGGCCAAGGATGTGGGCGGTACCATTGATCTGTCGAGACAGTTCGATTCGGGCGTTCGGATTGGCGCCTATGCCACGTTCACCGATGCCGGCGACGATTACGGCGAGGGCGGGTTCAACAAGGGCATCTATATCAGCATGCCTCTGGATGTGTTCTATACGAAGTCCACGCGCAGTCAGGCAACCGTCGGGTGGAACCCGCTCACGCGTGACGGCGGCCAGCAGCTCAGCCGCAAATATTCGCTCTACGGTCTGACCGACCAGCGCAATCTGGGCGAGTACTGGAGCAACTACCAGAAGCTGGCGCGATAAGACGCTACCCTCAGACCGATGTGCTCGGCGCGTCGGCCCGCCGGTGTTAACATGCGCCCCGATCGATACGGGCCGACATGATCGCGACCGAAGCGATGCGTGGCCTCTATTCAGGAGTGATGGTGAACAAAGCGGTCCAGATGTTGTTTGTCGCAGGATGTGTGGCTGCGTTGTCGGCTTGCAGCAGCACGCCGGATTGCATGAAGCCGCAGTCCTACATGAATGCGAAGTCGTTTCCGCCGTTGAAGAGCCCGGCAGGGCTGGACGTGCCGCCGTCGGATCCGAACATGCAGATTCCCGACGTCGCCTCGGGCCCGGTGGGTACCTACGATGACGTGCCCACCGGTGTAGACCCGAAAGACCCGGCCGCACGGTGTCTATCCACACCGCCGCCGATGGCCAGCCGTTGAACCGAGGCTCGGGCGCGGTCCGCTCGCTGACGCGGTGATAGTCGCCTCCCGGTCGGCCGGACGAGCGCGATGTGGGTCGACCGTGGCCGACCGATTGGCGGCCATTCAATGCTGGCCACAGTTGGGCAGCTGAGCGCAGGCCCAGCCCAGGCACTCGTCGATTGCGAGCAGACGCGCCGGGTCGGCAGGACAGAGGTCGTTGACGATCGGGTTCGAAAATCTCTCGTTCTCAGAGCCCGAAGCGCCTCTGTTTACGTTACAATCCGCCCCTCTCGCGGCCCGAAGGGTCGCTGTTTACGTTACAATCCGCGCTCGATTACTAGGAGAGGTGTCCGAGCGGTCGAAGGAGCACGCCTGGAAAGCGTGTGTGCGGTAACCCCGTACCGAGGGTTCGAATCCCTCCCTCTCCGCCATCAAGGGCCCGTCGCTCGAAGGCGCCGGGCAACACAGGCAATGGTGGCCCGTGTCGGTGCCCCCGCGACGATATGCCGCAAACCCCGCCAGGCCCGGAAGGGAGCAACGGTAGCGGCGGACTCGGGCGCCGGGGTGTCGCTGGCACGGGCCGCCACCTTTTTTCCATTCGACGCCCGACGGCCGCGACCTGCTTGAAACTTGGTCGGCCGAACGCGATAGTGTGGCGTTCCAAAGCGAGATCGTCCCTCAGCCCAGGCAGGCATCGAATGATCGGCGTCGCAATAGCCCAGGATACGCACAAGGCATGAGTTTTCAGGCGCTTGCGCGGACATGGCGGCCGCGCCGATTCGACGAACTGGTCGGCCAGTCGCACGTGGTGCGGGCGCTGACCCATGCCTTGGAAAACGACAAGCTTCATCACGCGCTGCTGTTTTCCGGCACGCGCGGCGTCGGCAAGACGACGCTGGCACGCATCATTGCCAAATGTCTGAACTGTGATCATGGCGTGAGTGCCCATCCGTGTCGCGGCGAGGATGCCTGTTCGACCTGTCGCGAGATCGACGAAGGCCGCTTCGTGGACCTGATCGAGGTCGACGCGGCATCGCGAACCGGCGTCGACGATACCCGTGAGCTGATGGACAATGTCCAGTACGCACCGACGCGGGGGCGTACCAAGGTGTATCTCATCGACGAGGTGCACATGCTCTCCAAGCACTCGTTCAACGCCTTGTTGAAGACGCTGGAAGAGCCGCCGCCACGGGTTCAGTTTCTGCTGGCGACCACCGAACCCGAGAAGATCCCGGTCACAATCCTCTCGCGTTGCCTGCAATTCCCGCTCAAGCGTCTGCCGGCGGTCGAGATTGCGGCCCAGCTGCGCCATATCATCGATGCTGAATCGCTGACCGCTCAGGACGACGCGCTGGCCGAGATCGCGCGTGCCGCAGACGGCAGCATGCGTGACGGGCTGTCGCTGCTCGATCAGGCCATTGCCTTCGGTGGCGGCGAACTGGCTGCGGACGAAGTGCGTGACATGCTCGGCACCATCGGTCAGGCACGGGTGGCCGAACTGGTCGATGCCATCATTGCACCGGACGCGCCGGCAGCACTCGATGCGCTGGCCGGCCTGTATGCCCAGGGTATCGACATGCGCTACCTGCTCGAGGCATTGGCCACGACCTGGCAGCATATTGCAACGATCCAGGTCATCGGCGAGGCGATCGACGAGGCCGGGCAGCCGTGGGTGGCAGCGGCCGAACGCGCCGACAGTGCCGCGGTGCAGCTGTTCTACGATATCTGTATCGCCGGCATCCGCGATCTGGCCTATGCGCCCGATCCGTTGATTGGCGTCAAGATGAGCGTGCTGCGGATGCTCGCGTTCGCGCCGGTCGGCAACGAAGCCGAGCAGGAGCCTGCACCGAAACCGCCCGAGCCCTCGGCGCGCGAGACATCCCCGGCGCCGCCCGATAACGGGCAGTCGGCGGCGCAGCGTGCCGCGGCCGCGTTGCGTGCCCAGCTTTCCGGCAAGCGCCCGACGCATGCCTCAACGCTCGGGCCAGAGCAGTCACCTGGCACGGCGCCCGTGCAATCGGACACGGAACGCGCGCCGGCCGACCGCTCGCCGCCGCCCGCCCGATCAGCACAGACACCACCGATGGACTCGGCCGGCCCGGCCGGCCCGGCCGAACCGATGGCTGGGCCACCAGCAGGGCCAGACGTGTCGGGCATGGCGCCGGCCGCTGACGGTCGCTCGGGTGACGATGAACAGTCCCGGTCGACGCCGGCGGACGAGGCGATGGCCGCGCAGACGCCGCCGTCGTCCGGAACAAACGACTCACAGAGCGCTTCCACGCAACAGGCCGATGCGGCAAGCGAGCCGCCGCCGGTCAACGGCGATCACGCGGCCACGACTGCGGTAGCGCCGACGGGCCAGTCGGGTAGCCGGGGCGCGGCGAACGGTGCAATCGCTGACACGGGCGTTACCGGTCGTGAAGCGCCGGCTGCCGAACGCGTGGCCGCTCACGACGAAGCGCAGCCGCCATTCGGTGCCGACGCGTTCGACCCGAAATCGGCACAAACCGGCCCGGATGAGGCTGCGCCCGCCGATGCCGCGAGCGGTATGGCCGACGCCGTCCCCGGCGCGGCGCCGTCGCCGGTTGCGGCCGGCGACCACCCGGAGGATTGGGCGCGGCTGTTGCCCCGTCTCGGTTTGACCGGATTCGCTGCTCAGCTTGCCAACAACGGACGCTGTCAGCATCTGGACGACGAGCGGGTGGTGCTGGCTCTGGCTCGAGCGAACGAGTTTCTGGCCACCCCGGGTGCACGAGAGACCCTTCAGCAGGCCTTGGCCGATCATTGGGCGCCGGCGGGCGCGCCGCGTCTGGCGATCGAGTATGTCGATCAGGCCGACGATACGCCGGCCCAGCGCATCGAACAGGACGCCCAGGCCCGCCAGCGCGATGCCGTGGCCTCTATTGAAAACGATCCGGTCGTCCGCCAGTTAAAGGAAAGACTGGGCGCACGAGTACGCCCGGAAACCATCAAGCCCTATCGTGCAGAGCACGCAGTTCAACAACGAGACGAGCAATGAAAGGTCAGATAGGCAAGATCATGCAGCAGGCCCAGGCGATGCAGGGCAAGATGCAGGAGGCCCAGGAAGAACTCGCCAAGATGGAGATCGAGGGTCAGTCCGGCGCGGGCCTGGTGAAGGTCGTCATGACCGGCAAGCATGAAGTCCGCAAGGTGACCATCGACCCGAGCGTATTCGAGGAAGAACCCGAGTTCGTCGAGGACCTGATCGCCGCGGCCATGAACGATGCGGTGGAGCGGGTCAGCACCACCACCAAGGACAAGATGTCCGAGCTCACCGGCGGCATGAACCTGCCGCCGGGCATGAATCTGCCGTTCTGAGCGGTCGTGCGGATGCCAAGGACGGGCGCGCCGCACATGTGCGGTTCGACTGACGCGGTTCGCTGATGGCTTTTTCCCCTGCGCTTACGCGCTTGATCGACGCGCTCCGCGTGTTGCCCGGCGTAGGCGCGAAGACCGCCCAGCGCATGGCGTTTCACCTCCTGCAGAACGAACGCGAAGGCGGCACCCATCTAGCGGCCACGATCGAGCATGCGTTGTCCTCGATCCGTCACTGCGGCCGCTGCCGAATGTTCACCGAGCACGAGCTGTGCGACATCTGCCAGAACGAACGCCGCGACGATGCACTGGTATGCGTGGTCGAAAGCCCGGCCGATGTCATGGCCATCGAACAGAACACCGATTTCCGCGGCCGCTATTTCGTGCTGATGGGGCGGCTGTCGCCCATCGACGGCGTCGGGCCGTCGGAACTCGGCCTGGATCTGCTGCGTGAACAACTCGCCGGCGGGGCGGTAACCGAGGTCATCCTGGCGACCGGCGCGACCGTCGAAGGCGAGGCCACGGCGCAATATATTGCTGACCTGGCCCGGGCGAATTCAGCCGGCGTATCGCGTATCGCCCATGGCGTGCCGGTGGGCGGCGAACTGGAATATGTCGACGCGGGTACGCTCAGCCAGGCCTTCTCCGGCCGCCGCGCGCTTTAGGTCGAGTCGGCGACAGGCGCGCAGCATTGCGTAGCGGGCCGTAGGCCGGTCGGCAAAGCGCTCACCGGCGTAGCGGCCCGGTCGATGCAGGCGAGTGCGCTAAGGCGGCGCGTCACCCCGGCAGAATTGTCGGATCGGATCAGGGCAGCAGCCGATCGATCTTCGCGGCACAGATGAAGTCGTTGTCGGACAGGCCACCCATCGCGTGCGTCGTCAGCCGGATCGAGCAGCGGTTGTAGCCGAACGTGATATCCGGGTGGTGATCTTCGCAGTGGGCGATATAGGCCACCGCGTTCACGAATGCCTGGGTGTGATAGTAGTTCTTGAACTTGAATCGGCCCTCGATCGCATCCGGGCCGTCGGGCTCCCAGTGTTCGGACAGTGCGTCGAGATGGGCCTTGATCGTGGCGTCGTCCAGCCGCGGCGTATCGCCGTTGCAGGCTGCACAGTGTCGCTCGGCGAGTCGGGTCATGATCGATCTCCCGCTATGAATGAATCAGGCTCACGGTAACACCGCGCCGCAATTCCTGGCGCATAGGCCAAAGTGGCATCGCCATGCCGCGGCCATGCGTAATCGCCAGGGTATTCGGCTCGCCGCCGGCTTTGCGCCGACCCGGGCCGAGCCGCACAATGCGACTTTACTCAACCGTCCAACGACATGAGCTACGCCGAAGACAACCTGATCTGGATCGACCTCGAGATGACCGGGCTCGACCCGGACAACGATCGAATCATCGAAATCGCCACGCTGGTCACCGACAAGAACCTGCATGTCCTCGCCGAAGGGCCGGTCATGGCAATCCGGCAGAGCGACCAGCGGCTGGCCGCCATGGATGAATGGAACACGCGACAGCATGGCGGCTCGGGCCTGGTGGAGCGGGTCAAGGCCAGCGAGATCGACGAAGACGCGGCGCAGGCGCAGACCATCGAATTTCTCGAAGCCTACGTGCCAGCCGGCGCGTCGCCCATGTGCGGCAACAGCATCTGTCAGGATCGCCGGTTTCTTGCGCGCTACATGCCGAAACTGGAAGCCTATTTCCATTATCGCCATATCGATGTGAGCACGCTCAAGGAGCTGGCACGACGCTGGGCCCCGGAAGTGGCGAGCGGTTTTTCCAAGAAGTCGAGCCATCTGGCCATGGACGATATTCGCGATTCGCTTGAGGAACTGGCGTATTACCGCAGCACCCTGCTGCAGATCTGAGGCCGGCCCGGCTGCGGTATTGCAACCGGCCATTGCGAAACGTTTTTCCGAAAAGTTTTCTTGTTGACGGCCTCGGTGCGACCGTGTAAAAAAGTACCCACAGCAGACAAACTGCACCGCCGGCCCAGAATCCGGCAACCGTTCGGGGATTACTAAACAGGCCACGGCCTTTCGGAGGCAGCGGACATGCCTCGACCGGCTTTCGTATTGGCTTCCCGCAGCGCTCCGCTCGCGGAGTACAAAAATAAAAACTCGGGAAACATGATTGGAGGCTCCTCAGGGAGCCTTTTTTTTGTCCGTCTTTCGAGCAGCGGTGCCGGGATCCGACCGCATACTCGCCGGTCGATGGCGCGTTTTCACAACCGATCCGATAACGCCTGGATCCGTTCGGCTGCTGCTTCCGCCAATCACGAGCAGCGGCCGGGCGTGGCCGTTGTCACCGGCGCCTGACGCTCGGATGCGTTGGCGCTCCTGTTCCGGCCCGGGCTGCTGTTTGTGGTCGGTGCTTTGAAAATCGGCGGATCCGAATTTCGTTTCGGGCCGCCTTGAAAGCCGACCGGCCACTGCACCAGGCATGCGCTTGTGACCCGCCGGACCATGACAGGACGCGTATCGCCGCAGCTAGTTCTTGATCTTTTCGAACGCGTCGAGGGCTTCCCGCCTGGAGGCTTTCAGATCCACGATCGGCTCCGGGTAGGTCGTGCCCAACGTGATGCCGGCTGATTTCAGCGCACTGGCCGGGGCCGCCCACGGCCGATGGATATGCTTGGCGTCCAGTTTGGCGAGTTCGGGTACCCAACGGCGAACATAGTCGCCGTCGGCATCGAACCGCTCACCCTGGCGGGCCGGGTTGAATATACGGAAGAAGGGTGCGGCATCGGCGCCGCAGCCGGCCGCCCACTGCCACCCCAGCGTGTTGTTGGCCAGATCCGCATCCACCAGCGTATCCCAGAACCAGCGCTCACCGTGCTGCCAGGCAACGCGCAGGTTCTTGGTCAAGAACGAGGCCACCGTCATACGCAGGCGGTTGTGCATGTAGCCGGTCGCCCACAACTCGCGCATGCCCGCATCGACCATGGGGATGCCGGTCTGTCCCTGCTGCCAGCAGGCCAGCCCGTCCTCGTCGCCGGACCAGGGGAAATCCTCGAACCGCGGGTCCAGCGGTCGGGTCGGTGTGTCCGGAAAATGGTAGAGCACATGGTGAGCGAACTCGCGCCAGCCGATCTCGCTCGAAAAGGAGTCGGCGTGTTCTCGCACATTGCGGCCGCCGTGGTCGTCCAGCCATTCGTCCAGTCGGTGCAGGACTTGCCGGGGGCTGATCTCGCCCCAGTGCAGGTGGGGCGACAGATACGATGTGCCGGCGACGGACGGCCGATCGCGGTCGTCGTCGTAACCGTTCAGCGCCGCGTCCAGGAAGCGCTCGAGCCGATCGTGGGCGCCGTCCTCGCCCGGTGTCCAGGTTTCGCGTATGGACTTGTCCCAGTTCAGAGTCGGGCCCAGCGCCAAGTCATCGACCGACAGCGTACCGATACGTGACCACACCTCGGGCATGCGCTCGGGCTCGGCGAGCGGCGCATCGTGGCCGCGGCCGCTCACGGCTTTCCAGAACGGCGTGAACACCTTATAGGGCTGGCCTTGTTTGGTTTCGACCGTCCACGGTTCGTAGAGCAGGTTGGCGCGAAAGCTGGCGGTCTCTATGTCCTGCTCGTCCAAGTGCTGCTTGACCGCCTTGTCGCGCTCGATGGTCAGCGGGTCGTACAGTCGGTTCCAGTAAACCGCGGTGGCCCCGGATTCCTCGATGAGCGTATCCAGCGCATCGATGCTTGGGCCACGACGGATCACCAGACGCGAACCCAGGGCCTCCAGCGCGTTCGAAAGCGCCCGCAAAGAGTCGTCCAGCCAGACGCGCTGCGCGCCGCCCGGCGCCCAGTCGCCCAGCTCGTCCGGTGCTTGGATATACACGGGCACGACCGAGTCGAAGTCACCGTCGAGTGCCGCCCGCAGGGCAGGGTTGTCGGCCAGCCGCAGGTCGCGGCGAAACCAGAGAATCACGCGTTTCTTCATGGGGGCTCAGCGTATCGGGCAGTAAAACATGGCGAGGCTACGTATCAGCGGCGTGCGCGGATGATACCGTGCACTCGGACGCCAATGGCTGCCGCGAGCCCGCCTTTTATCAAGGGGCTGGCACCGCATGTCTGCCGCGCGGGATCACGGGAGCCCGGCGCCAGCCCCTGTGCAGGGGCTCGCGGGCAAACAGGCTCTCCGGGTATCGCGTGTCTGCGATCGACGTCATACGCTGCTCGGCGGCTACAACGACCGCGTGGCCGAACAGGCCGATTCACGCGGGCGGCGCGCTGACCGACATAAGGCTGCGCGTGGGTGTGCCCGGTCCCATTCGCGATCAGCGGTGGGCAGGCGCTGGGCTGGTCGATTACGCCGTTGGCCCAGCCGTTAAGCCGGCGTCTCGGGTTTCGCGCGGTCAGATCCGCTCGCCGTCGGCGATTCGCTGGCGAAGGTTGCTGGCCTGATCCCGGATCGCGCTCATCAGCGGCTCATCGGCGCGTTTCTTCTCGAGGTTTTTCAGCTGAAATACCATGCGATGGTTGCCCTCGAACGTCTTGGCGTTACGATCGAGAAAATCCCAGTAAAGCGTTGTTACAGGACAGGCTTTGTCACCGGTCGCCTGCCGATGATCGAACCGGCAATTCTTGCAGTAATTACTCATCTTGTTGACGTAATTACCTGATGCACAATACGGCTTGGTGCCCAGTAGGCCGCCGTCGCCGAATTGGCTCATACCCAGCGCGTTCGGCAGGCTGACCCAGTCGATTGCATCCAGGTACATCGCCATATGCCAGTCGTGGAAGGCGTGGGGATGGACACCCGCGTTGAGCGCGAACAGGCCGAGAATCATCAGCCGCTGAATATGATGGGCATAGCCGTTGGCCAGCACGTTGCCCATGGCATCGCCCACGCAGGCCATGTCGGTATCGCCGTCCCAATAGAACGCCGGCACCGGCAGATCCGCCCTCAGCGCATTGCGCTGCGCATAGCCAGGCATCTGTTGCCAGTAGACGCCGCGAACGAACTCGCGCCAGCCAAGAATCTGGCGTACGAAGCCTTCAACGCTGTTGAGCGCGACCGTGCCGTCGCGATAGGCGGCCACGGCGGCATCAACACATTCGCGCGGATCGAGCAGGTGCAGGTTCAGCGCGGCCGACAGGCGCGAGTGGTAGCCGTAGTGCAGATCGGTCCAGAGCGCATCCTGATAGGGACCGAACCGGCTCAACCGATGGTCGATGAAATCGCGCAGTGCCGCGCGCGCCTCCTGACGTGTAACCGGCAGGTCGAAACCCTCGTACGCGCCGGGGTGCTCTGCGTAGCGCGCCGCCACCATGTCGGCCACGTCGTGCGTGATCTCATCCGGACGAAACTGCCGGGGCGCGGGTATGTCGCCCGGTCCGTCGCGGCCGAAGCTTTCACGGTTGTCCTTATCGAAGTTCCAGGCGCCGCCTTCGGGCTCGTCGCCGTCCATGAGCACATCGTGGCGCCGTCGCATCATGCGATAGAAATACTCGAGCACGAGGCCGTCGCGGCCGGCGGCCCATTCCTCGAATGTGTCGAGGTCGCAGTAGAAATGCCGGTCAGGGCGGACCTGCAGGGCAATATCGTGGGCACGTGCGGTGGCGTCGAGCAGCCGGTGTACGCGCAGGTCGCCGCATTCGGTCATCACCAGGCGTTGCGGGCGCCGCTCGTTGATACGCGCGGAGAGGATCTCGCCGAAATCGCGCCCGCTATCGCGGCGCCGATCGGGTGTCAGCGCGTGGTAGATCACCTCGAAGCCGCGGTCTATCAGGGCATCGCGATGGTGCCGCATGGCCGAGAAAAACAGCACCAGGCGCTTGTGATGGCACCAGACGTGCGTGGCCTCGGTCTCGTTTTCCGCCATCCAGATCGCGTCCTGCGCCGGGTCGAAGTCGTCGAGCGCCGACAGGGTCATGTCGAGCTGGTCGCCCAACACGATAACGAGATTGCGAATCGAGGCCATGCAGTATCCAGTACAAAACGAACAGCGATGAAGCACGTTACGACAGCAACGCCGGGTGCGGTTGCGTCGTGCGAGCGCGCGGTTTGGCGCGTACGCCGTGGCTTGGGCACAATCGTGGGCTGTGATGTCAGCCGTGCCGGAGCCTCCATGTTTTCGCTATTCGACGGGTGGACGCCGAGTCGTAGTGCCGGTCAGTCGATCGCGCAAGCGGCCATGCTGTTCGAGCAGGCCCGCCGCGTACTGGTGATCACCGGCGCTGGCATGTCGGCCGATTCCGGTCTGCCGACCTATCGCGGTATCGGCGGTCTGTACGACCGCGACATAACCGAGGACGGACTGACCATCGAAGAGGCGCTGTCGATCGACACCTTCCGGCGCGATCCGGCGCTGACCTGGAAATACGTCGGCCAGATCGAGCGCGCCTGCCGGGGTGCTGCGCCGAACGACGGCCATCGCACGCTCGCCAGCCTCGCCGAGCGCTATGAACGACTGTGCGTACTCACTCAGAACGTCGATGGCTTTCATGCGGCCGCCGGCAGTCGCGACGTGATTGAAATGCACGGCAATATCCATCGTCTTCGCTGCGAGGATTGCGGCGACCGGCAGGTGGTCGAGGATTATTCCCGACTCGGCCCATTGCCACCGAGCTGCGCGGCGTGCGGCGGGCTTGTAAGGCCGGCGGTCGTGCTGTTTGGCGAGATGTTGCCAGGCCGTGCGGTGGCGCGCTACGAACGGGCGCTGGCCGATGGCTTCGACCTGGTGGTGACCATCGGCACCAGCGCGGTCTTTCCGTATATCGCAGTCCCGGTTCGGGATGCCTGGCGTGGAGGCGGGTCGACGATCGAGATCAATCCGCAGGCCACGGAGATCTCGCGGTTGTGTCATGTGACCGTACGCGACAACGCCGCCGCCGCGTTGAGCGAGATCACCCGAACAATGGGTGCCAAGCGCGACACGTGACGCCTGTTCAGAGCACAGGGCAAAGGCCACGCTGCCGGCATATTCAAGCTGCCGCGGCAACGGCGGTGGGCGCGCAGGTAATCTCACGCGCAACTGATGGTTCGACAGGGCGGGATGCCGCGATCGGGGCCGGCCGCTCGGAGCCGTCCGTGCGATATGCCCGAATAGGGCGGTAGAATGCGCGCAATCGGCACAGTTTGGCCGCCGGCCGCAGCGTTCGTCGACGGTATGTGTCCGGCGCGTGCGTGATCGGCCCGGTGGCAGAGCGTTTAGCGCTGCGGCCGTCATTTGTTCTGGAACGCATTCACTACCGGACCTGTCCATGAGCGAACACAAGAGCAGCAATATCGTCTGGCACAAGGGCACTGTCGAACGGCCCGAACGCGAGGCCAGCAATCGCCACCGCGGTTTCACCGTCTGGTTCACCGGGTTGTCCGGCTCCGGCAAGTCGACGCTGTCGGTCGCGCTCGAGCAGCGGCTCTACGACATGGGGTGTCGCACCTATCGCCTGGACGGCGACAACGTTCGCAGCGGCCTGTGTCGGGATCTGGCCTTCAGCCCCGAAGACCGGATCGAGAATATTCGCCGTATCGGCGAAGTAGCCAAGCTGTTCCGGGATGCCGGCATCATCAACCTCACGGCGTTCATCTCGCCGTACCGTCAGGATCGCCAGATGGCACGCATGCTCTCGGAGCGCGATGCCAACGATTTCATCGAGATCTATGTGGATGCACCGTTGTCGGTCTGTGAGGACCGCGATCCGAAAGGGCTTTACAAGAAAGCGCGGGCCGGCAGCATTCCCAACTTCACTGGCATCAGTGCGCCGTACGAGGCCCCGGAGAACCCGGAGGTGCACGTACACACCGGAGACCATTCGATCGAGGAATGCGTGGACCAGATCGTGGCCCACCTGCTCGAGCACGAATACCTGCATGCCGAGCTCGCGGCGCGCGCGACCCGGCCCTGAAGCCCGCACGCCGGGCTGGGGCCATTGCGCTGCCAGCCTGCGCGCCGGCCCGTGTAAACGCTGGTAGGCTGGCGCGATACGCCGTGATAGGCTTTGCCGCCTTAAATCAGATACCTGCTCACGTTCTTCGGACTCCGCCCATGACGCGACTGCTGATCACGACCGTCCTGCTTACGCTCATTGCCGGTTGCAGCCTCAATCCGTTTCGCGGCGCCAGCGGTGCCCAGGTGATCGGCGAAAGCCAGTATTGCGGCACGGCCTCGCAGGATTCGGCCGCCCACTACTTCGCCGATGCCAGTAGCTTCGGCGACTGGATCGACTACCGCAGCATCAGCGAATTCAAGCCCTCCATGGCCGTCAATGGCGGGGTGATCGTGGTGGAGATGGGTCAGCGCCCGACCGGTGGTTACAACATCAAGCTCGATCGTAAAGACACCAAGATCGCGAACGACACGCTTACGCTGTCGATGGTATGGAACGCCCCCCGGCTGGATGCTGCCGTCAGCCAGGCATTGATCGCCTCCTGTGTGGCCATCCGCCCGCCCAAGGGCAACTACAGCCGCGTGCGCGTGGTCGACCAGCTCGGCAACCTGCGAGGGCAGGCCAGCGTACGGTAATTGCTTTGGCTGAATCGCTGCGTGTTATGCCGGCCGGGGAATATGGCACGCTGGCCGGCAGCCATAAGCGCCTGGCCCGATATTTCGCCGACACGACCGCCCGTTGGCCAACTGCACTTTGATTTATGCACGTCAAAAGCATCCTCACAGTCTGTACCGGCAACATATGCCGCAGCCCGTACGCCGAGGGCCTTTTAGCCCGAGATCTGCCCAGCGTGCGCATCGCGTCCGCCGGCATTGGCGCGGTCGAGGGCGGTAAGATGCCCGCCGAAGCCGCGGCCATCGCCGAGCGTGAAGGGCTCGCATTGGACGCCCACCGCGGGCGTCAGATCACCACGCCCATTCTGCGCGACCACGAATTACTGCTGGTCATGGAACAGGGCCAGAAACGCTGGTTGGCCGAGCGTTTCCCGGAAAGCCGTGGCCGCGTGTTCATGGTGACGCACTGGCGGGGCGAGGCGGACATCGCCGATCCATACCGGCATGATGCCGCGTTCTTCGAGCAGGTGTTCAGCGAGCTCGCCGAGGCGGTTGGCGACTGGGTGGCCCGTTTGCAGCCTGCGCGCACGGACCGGCCCACGGCCGGATGATAGGGCGCCTGTTGGGTTTGCCGGCTCGGTGGCCGCGGTTACCCGGGTTACAAACGAATGGGAGTCGGATCACAGGCGGTGTAAGCTGCAAGCGCTGCGCATCGGCAAACGAGGCGCGGGGATGGTTATTTGTCGGGCGAGCGAACAGTCCGTTCGCTGCCGCACCGGGGCGGCAGATAACCGGCAGGTACACAGGTCAGGGCGAACTCAATTACTGGGCGGGTAACCGGCGATGATGAAATACGATTTTGGGGGAGTGATCGCGCGTAGTGCAACCAGGGTTGCGAGCGTGCGAACGGCGTTCATGCTGGCTTTATTGGCCGCACTGGCCGGTTGTGCCCTGCCGGGTTACGACTCCGGGGCCGTCGATGGCAGCTGGTATAACTTCGGGCGCGACAAGACCGCCACGTACGACGAAGAGCTCTCCAAGCAGGATATCGATTACGACCCGCGCGTGATCCAGATCACCCCGTGGTTGATCCGGCATCAGGATCAGGAACGCGCGCAGCAGACACTCAGCGACGCGCAGCAACAAATATCGGCGGCGCCGGCAACGCCGATGAACTACACGATCGGCGCGGGCGACGTGCTGCAGGTCATTGTGTTTGGCCATCCGGAACTAACGAATCCGGCAGGAACCGATAGTAGCGAAGGGATTCAAGGTCAACTGGTCGGCGCGGACGGCACGATCTTCTACCCCTACGTCGGCGAGATCACGGCCGAGGGGTTGACACTCAAAGCACTACGAAAACGACTGGCGGAGGGGCTATCTCAGTATATCCGCGAGCCACAGGTCGATGTACGCGTACGTCAATATCGCAGTCAGCGCGTGTACATATCCGGGGATATTGTCAAACCGTGTACCGTGCCGATCACGGACGTATCGTTGTCGGTACTGCAAGCGCTCGACCAGTGCGACACACTTGCCACCAAGGAAGGCGGTGGCGTGGGCGTGCAGAACGTCATCCTCATTCGCGATGGTCAGTCGACGCCGCTGGATCTGAACCAGATCTATGCGACCGGGCGGCCCGTACCGCTGCGGCCCGGCGACCGTCTGCTTATCGACGATAGCGCCAACCGCGTGTTCATGGTTGGCGAGTTCACCGAACAGATGGCGTTGCCGTACACCACCGGCGGCATGTCGCTGAACGACGCCATCGCCGATGCCGGCGGTGTCAGGCTCGACAGTGCCGACACGAGCACTATTTACGTCATCCGCGGTTTCGTCGACAGCGTGCCGGAGCGTGACGGCGGCGTACGGACTGTATTGCGGCCGAACGTATACAAGCTGGACGCCAGCAACGTGAGCGGCCTGCTGCTAGCCAACCAGTTCAAACTGCAGCCGCGCGACGTGGTATTTGCCGCGCCGGCCAGCTTCGTCAACTTCAACCGCGCTCTGGCGCTCATCCTGCCGTCGGTGGATCTGCTGTTCCGCAGCTACCTGATCTACGACCGGACCGGCAACTAACAGACGGGTTCAACGCATTGGCTATTTCAGCTACCGACGCGACGGCGCAGCCGGATACACACTCTGAAGACAAGGAGATCGATCTCCGCGAATACATCGGGGTAGTGTTAGAGGGCTGGCCCTGGATTTTGGCGCTGGCGTTGTTGGGGTTGATCGCTGCAAGCTACCTTGCCTGGAAAACGGCACCCGTTTATCAGGCCACATCACTCATGCGGGTAGAGCAAGGCCAGAACATGGCGCCCCAGGCGTTCATGGAGCAGCAGATTAATTCTGGTGGGAATATCAAAGCCGTCAGCGCGGAGGCAACAGTACTGCAATCGCGCTCCGTCGTGGGTGACGCGGTCGACGACCTGCATCTGAGAGTTCGGGCCAAGCCGAGTTACTTTCCCGTTATCGGCGAGCCTATCGCTCGTTTCGTAACCGCGAACATGACCGGCACATTAAACGTGCCGTTTTTCGGGAGGTATGCCTGGGGTAACGAATCGGTCAACGTCAGCCGAATGCAACTCCCGGACAATATTCAGGCCGCGAAATTCAGCCTCGTCGCAGGCGAAAACGGCGCTTACCGGCTGCTGGACGACCAGGGCCAACCCGTTTTGGATGGCCAGGTTGGATCCACCGCGTCCGGGACTCTGCCGGGCGGTGCAGCGATCAAGCTATTCGTGGCATCACTGAAGGCGAAGCCGGGCACGTACTTTGATGTGAGCTACGTGCCCAAGCCCGCGGCCATCGCGGGCGTCCAGAGCCGTATTCATATCGAAGAGAGGCCTGCCGGGTCGGGATTGTTGAGCCTACGTTATACGGGGTCATCGCCCGCCGAGGCGCAGCGCCAGTTGGACGCTATCATGGCAGCGTACCTTCAGATGAACGTTGAGAAGCAGTCTGAGCAGGCCCAGCGGCGTCTCGAGTTTTTGAAAGAGCAGCTTCCCGAGATTCGGGCAGAGCGAGACGCTGCGGAAAAGAAGCTCCGCGACTACCAGACCGAAAGCGGCACGCTGGACCTGAGCGCCGAGGCGCAGTCGATTCTTCAACGCATGACCAATATCGACCAACAGGTAGCCCAAACAGAATTGGAACGTCAGGAGCTGTTGCAAGAGTTCACTAATCGCGCTCCGCAGGTCCAAGCGGCGAACGACAAGCGGGCCAGCCTGGTCCAGCAACGCAAAGAGCTTGAAGCGCAGTTGAAGAAGCTACCTAAAGCGGAATCGAAGCTGTTGGAGTTTCGTCGGGACGTCGAAGTAAATGACGTGCTCTATACACAACTGCTCAACACGTCGCAGGGGCTGGAGATTTCCAAAGCCGGCATTACGGGCGTCACCCATATCGTTGACGCCGCTTATGCGCCCTCGGGCAAAGTCGCGCCAAAGCGTGTTGTATGGGCGTTAATGGGAATTGCGCTCGGTATTGTTATGGCGATTCTGCTGAGTATCCTGCGAGCGGCGTTGCGTGCCACGCTGGATAACCCCGAGGACATCGAATCGCGGTTTGGGCTGCCGGTGTATGCCACGGTACCCTTTTCTGCCAAAGCTGCAAAAAAACAGCGCCGCAATAGCTTCCAACTTCTGGCGACGCAAGAGCCAGACGAGCCAGCGGTAGAAAGTATCCGTAGCCTCAGAACAAGTTTGCAGTTCGCCATGTTGGAGGGCGACACAAAGTTCATCGCTATCACGGGCCCCACACCCGGCTGCGGCAAGAGCTTCATTTCGTCGAACACCGCGGCTCTGATTGCCGATACCGGCAAACGTGTGCTGCTTATCGATGCCGATATGCGTCGTGGCCAGCTCGCCCGAAGCTTGGATCTTCAGCGACGGCCGGGTTTTTCCGAAGTGCTTGCGGGTGAGAAGAATGCATTCGACGTCATCCAGCAAACGCCCGTATCCAACATGGATTTTATGAGTGCCGGAAACCGCCCTCCTAATCCAGCGGAGTTGCTCATAGCCAAGAATTTCGAAGTGCTCAAAACCGACGTAGCAGCGCGGTACGACTATGTTATCTATGACCTGCCGCCGGTCCTGAACGTCACGGATGCGAGCATCGTCGCCCGCAAAGTGGCGGCGACATTCCTTGTCGTGCGGAGCGAACATAGCTCCGGCTCCGAAGTGGAGCAGGCCATTCGGCGCTTGCAGCGTGACGGTATCAAAGTCGCAGGAGCCATCTTCAACGGTTTGAAAGTTAATCGCCTCCGGTACGGACGGGGTCGTTACAGTCACTATTCCTACAGGTATTAGGGTTGTCGAAGAAATCAAACGCCATCTGTAACTAACCGATCATCCAGACTCCGCAAACCCGATCCGAGGCCTAATGCTCCACTCCGTCCGTCAAATGCTAGCGTTGTTCTCGCCCGCCGAGCGCGTACGCTTTATCGGTGTAGTCTTTGCAATGCTAGCGATGGGGTTATTACAGATGGTGGGGGTGGGCGTCGTGCTTCCGTTCGTTTCGCTTCTGTCCAATCCTTCCAGCGTCGAGCAGAATGCCTGGCTAGCCTGGTCGTATTCGTTGTTCGGTTTCAATTCAGTCAATGGTTTCCTGATTTTTATTGGCTCCGTGCTATTTTTCGTTTTGGTTGCCACTAATGTATTTACGGCGATCACAATATGGCTTATGACGCGATTCGCCTGGGGCGTGCAGAACCGCATTTCCACGCGCTTACTATCAGGTTATCTATACCAGCCGTACGAGGCGTTCCTTAATAGAAATTCCGCGGATATTGGTAAGAATATCCTTATTGAGTCGCAGCAATTCGCCAGCGGCGTGCTTATGCCGGCATTACGTGCGCTGGCATTCGGAATCACGGTTCTTATGATTGTCGGCTTCTTGCTGTGGCTTCAGCCACTTTTAGCCTGTGCCGCCGCGGCCGTATTTATCTGTGCTTACTTGCTGGTTTACCTCACCGTTCGGCGGAGACTGCTTCGTATCGGTTCGGCGCGTATGACTGCCAATACCGAGCGCTTCAAGGCGGTGAGCGAAGCGTTCGGGAGCGTCAAGGAGGTCAAGGTTACGGGACGGGAAAACGCGTTTTTGGACCGTTACAGACCGTCCGCTACGGTATTCGCCACCAGCATGGCGCAAAGTCAGGTGTTGGCCCAAGTGCCGAAGTTCGTCGTCGAGGGATTGGCTTTCGGGCTCGTCATGGCGTCGATGCTTTATCTCCTGTCGGCCGGCGGTGGGGTGCAACAGGCTTTGCCTGTGGCCAGCGTGTTCGTTCTCGCAGGCTATCGTTTGTTGCCCGCACTGCAGAACGTGTATCAGGGTTTTGCGCAGTGGCGCTTCAACCAATCGGTCATCGATGCGCTGGTCAAGGACTTGACTGCCCATGGCGCATCGTCCGAGCACGAGAGAGCGAGCACCGACGAACTATCTGAAGACAGTCCTTCTCGAATGCAATTCGACAACAGCATCGAGCTCAGGCACGTGACTTATCGCTATCCGCAAGCGGCAGGCGCCTCGTTAAAAGACATCTCGATTCGAATTTCCAAAAATAGTTTCGTTGCCCTCACAGGCGCGACCGGTGCCGGTAAGACGACACTTGCGGATATTCTGCTTGGCCTGCTAGAGCCCAGTGAAGGATCGATGTTGGTTGATGGCCGGGAAGTCGACCGGCACTCGCGACGTGAGTGGCAGCTAAACCTTGGCTACGTTCCTCAAGATATCTATCTCACCGACAGTACGATTGCCAGCAATATCGCGTATGGTCTCGACCCGAAAATCATCGATTATCAAGCAATTAAAAAGGCGGCGCGAATCGCCAATATCGATCGATTCATTGAAGATAATTTACCGCAAGGTTATGAAACGATTGTGGGCGAGCGCGGGGTTCGTTTGTCCGGTGGTCAAAGGCAACGGATTGGTATAGCCCGTGCGCTGTATTACGATCCCGACGTTATCGTGTTAGACGAGGCGACGTCTGCACTAGATAATGAAACGGAGCGGCGTATCGTCAACGAACTGGACGCAATGCGCGGCGGCCGGACCCTCATCGTAATTGCCCACCGACTCACCACAGTGCAGAAATGTCACAAAGTTTTCATGCTGGAAGATGGGCATTTGGCTGCCGAAGGTTCCTACGATGAAGTTGTGATGGGTAACAGTGGATCTGCCAACGTGGCGGGCGCTTGAACGCGGCATCCAAGGCTATTGCGCCGTGCCTTTCGGCTAAGAAGTTCTAAGGTTATTGCGTTTGAAGTAGGGTAGTTGTTTCCAGTGAGGCGTGCGGAAACGTGGATTTGAATCGCTGAAAAGTCTCGGCAACCCTTATACATAATGCAATATGTGACCGTTAAGATATGGCGGTATACCCCATCCAAGCATTACGTCAAAAATCGGATGGTATTCGCATCATGAAACGGCTTTCGTGAGAAGGTGCTAGTGACTAACCAAGAAAGGCTCTCAGTTAAGAAATCCACCCTGCGCGGCGCTGTAGAACTTTCCGGGGCGAAAAATAGCGCGCTTCGTCTACTGGCTGCAAGTATCTTGACGCAAGAGGCTGTTGTTCTAGAGAATTACCCGCAGCCGCTGCTCGATGCGCAAGTGCACGTAGATATGCTGAATAAGCTCGGCAAAACAACGAATTTCTTCGGCGATTCTGGCGTTCGGATCAGTGAATGCAGTGGGCTCAGTAGCAACCTTGAATGGGACGGACGTTCGATTCGCAATACGCTTCTTATCTTGGGAGCGCTTACAGCACGATTCGGCTATGGGCGCGTTCCATTGCCGGGTGGTTGCAAGTTAGGTGAGCGTAAATACGACTTACATGTGTATGTTCTTCAAACACTGGGCGCGCGAGTATGGGAAGAGGGCGAATATCTGTGTGCAGAGGCACCCGGCGGGTTGGTTGGCGCAGAGATTTTCTTGCCATTTCGATCCACCGGCGCGACTGAGAACGCGATTCTCGCTGGTGCGCTTGCAAGGGGGCTTACTCGGATCTGGAATCCGCATGTGCGACCGGAGATTTTGGACCTGATTGAACTGCTGCGTGGTATGGGTGCCCAGATTGCTGTCTTCGGCCAGCAGCACATTGAGATAAAAGGTGTTGAGGGTCTCCGCGGTGTGCAGCACAGGGTGATCCCGGATAACATGGAGGCGATAACTTGGCTTGCGGCCGGCGCCATTACCGGCGGGGACGTGGAGATCAAAAATTTCCCGTACGGCGATCTCGAGGTCGTGCTTGCGCATCTCAGGGCGGCGGGCGCCAAGTTATATCGCGGAGAAGACTCGCTGATCGTTCGCGGCGAAGCTTGCTATCCGCTGGAAGTGAGCACGGGTCCGCATCCTGGAATCAACTCAGACGTGCAGCCGATACTAGCCGCTTGGGCTGCGAGTGCGTGGGGAGAGTCGCGTATCGTGGATCTCCGGTTTCCTGGCCGCTATGGTTACGCGGCAGAAATGGGCCGGATGGGTTTGCAGTACGAAGTTGATGGCGACATGCTCAAGATACATGGTAACGGAGGCGTTCTGACCGGGGCGCAGGTCCGGGCGATCGATCTGAGAGCTGGAGCCGCCCTTGTTCTGTGTGGTCTGATGGCGGATGGCGAAACGATTATCGACGATGCGTGGCAGGTATCCCGTGGATATGTCGGTTTTGCCGATAAGTTGAAGGCGCTCGGAGCGGATGTTGCGTTTGTCTAGTATTTCGGCAAAGGCGTCGATCGCGGGAGAACTGCGCCGTCTGCTGCCGGGCGCTGTGTCGCGTGATGTGCCGTTGTCTTGGATCAGTAGGTGGCAAATTGGCGGTACGGCTGACGTTGTTGTTCGTCCGAGAAGTATTGATGAGCTGAGTAAGGTTCGTGCATGGATCTCTGGGCACGGTCTTGCTCATATGGTTATTGGCGAGACGAGCAACCTGTTATTCGCCGATGAAGGATTGCACGTTATTTGTGTGCAAATGGGTTCGGATTTCGCTGATGTAAATATCGAGGGGCGCCGGGTCGAAGCGCAGGCGGGTGCATGGGTGCCGGGGTTCGCGCGCAGGACCATGCAAGCGGGGTTAACGGGCGCCGAACACATTGCCGGTATCCCTGGCGCTCTGGGCGGACTGGTCTGCATGAACGGCGGCAGCCAGCGAAAGGGTATCGGCAGTTCTATAGTGCAAGTGCTCAGCGTCGACCGGGCCGGTCATTGTGTGACGCGAACCCGCAATGAATGTGAATTCGGCTATCGAAAATCGGTTTTTCAGGAGAACGGCGAGGTCATTGCGCGCGCAACTTTCGAATTCGACCAAGCTCAGGACCGAGCGGGCGTTCGTCGCGAGATGCTAAGAATACTGAGTACCCGTCGCAAAAAATTCCCGCGAAAGCAGCCGAATTGCGGCTCAGTATTCAAAAGTGACCCAGCGATGTATGAGGACTACGGGCCCCCCGGCGAAATCATAGAATCCCTTGGGTGGAAAGGTGTCCGAGTCGGCGGCGCGCAAGTCTCCAACGACCATGCCAATTTCATTATTAATACTGGGTCGGCAACCTCTAAAGACGTGTTGACACTAATTTCCCGTATCCGGGCGAACGTATTTTCGGAAACAGGTTACGAGATGGTTCCGGAAGTCCTGTTTGTTGACAGTTCTGGTCGCATCACTCCGGCGACGGCGGAAGGCTAGTGGTTCTCACGAACTATATGGCGCCGTGCGGATCGTGAATATGAAAGCCAGCGAAGCTGGAATCCCACGTGTCAGTGTTGTCTGTGCCTGGTACAACCGTGCCGACTATCTGACCGATACGATGGAATCGCTGCTAGCGCAGACGTTTACAGACTATGAAATCATACTGATAAACGACGGGAGTACTGATCCGCGGGTAAGGCGGTTGCTGCAAGGCTACGCCGTAGACTCTCGGGTTCTCGTGCACTCGATTCAGAACAGCGGTTTCGTCAAGGCAATTAGCTATGGTGTGAGCTTAGCTCGCGCTCCCATTATCGCAATACAAGGCGCCGGCGACGTGTCGTTTCCAGAGCGGCTCGCCAAGCAATACAAGCTGCTGAAATCTGACGCGCGGCTCGCCGGAGTGATTTGTCACGTGCGTAGTCGAACGATCGGGGAAGGGAACGACGGTTCCAGCCACGTTATCAATGACCAGCCCGACCGTTTTTATCACAGCGACCTAATGCAGCGACGAAATTTCATCACGCACGGCGAGATGATGTTCCGAAAAGATATATACGACCGAGTGGGTGGGTATCGCGTTCCGTTCACGTTCGCTCAAGATCGTGATCTGTGGTTGCGGATGTCTCAGCATGGCGACTTCGCCACCTGCCCCGAAGTATTATACGAGCGACGAATCTTTGAAAATGGAGGTGTTGCAGCCGATCTTCCGAAAATAATGTCACAACGAATTCTATCCGCCTTTGCTCGAGACTGCGCTCGACAACGGCAAATATTCGGTTTTGATTGGGTCGATATTTTCGGTGATCAGGCGCCCCTGTTTCGTCCGCGTAGCAAGCTTATATCCAAGCGGTTAGCAGTATATTCTTTGGCCTGCCTGTTAAATAACGATATTCAAGGCTGTAAACTATTTTCGAAGATGTCACGGAATGAATGCTTGACCCCATATTCGTTACTGGCACAAGCAGTAGTATTAGGTGCCAGCCACTCGTCAATGTGTAAAAGCATTTTTCGATTGATGTTAAGTCGGACCAGTATTGCGCCTATTGACTGCCCAGCGGCTCTAAAAAATCTTATAAGTCGAAAATAACAACTTATATAGGAGGCGTCGGAATTCTTATATACGTTTTGCCGCGTCAGCATGCGCATTTTATAAGGTCAATCCCGAATGCGTTTTGTACATCTCCGAAACTAGTATCGGCTGAGTTTTCATTTAAGTCATTCAGGTCGAGACCGAAGTATTGCCGGTCGAATCGATTGTTTAGTATCGCTGAATCTATGGTAAGTCAACTTATGGGCGTAATACGTGTGATCTCTATCTCAATTTGGGTTTAATATAGCAGCCCTATGAGCACCTTACTTGGAGCGTTTAAACGTCACGCGCTAGGCGGTGTTTCGGCACGCCTTGACGTGTATCTTTTTTTGATTCGTTATTTTAGAAGAAAAAATAAATTAAATTTTGCTCGTTTTTTCAGTAAGCGGTTGGAAATAAAATATGGGTTGTTTGTTTCCGAGAGGGCGGAGATTGCGAGAACAGTCAAATTCCCTCATCCGACTGGAATAGTTATAGGTGATGGGGTTGTCATTGAGGATAATGTAGTAGTTTATCAAAACGTGACAATAGGCGGCGCAAGAATAGGCGATTGGCAGAAAAATAATTATCCGAAAATACGTCGAAATACTGTGATCTTCGCGGGTGCCGCCGTTCTAGGTAACGTCGAAGTGGGGCGTGACTGTGTGGTTGGTACGCTTTCAGTGGTCCTTAAAAGTGTGCCAGCTTATTCGACCGCAGTTGGCATTCCAGCAAGGGTGATCGAATCAACGACGGGGACTCGGTGAACTAAATTACGGCGCGGAACGTTAATATTAAAAAAGTTCAAGATATATGTTGCGAAGGCGTCTAAATTTTTCGGTTACAGGATCCTTTTAGATAATGTCGGCGATATCTCTAAAGGTATAGAAGAGTCGCGCATCCGGCTTCGAAATTTTAAGAAAGTAGAGTGAGCGTCTAATGACGTCTGATATAGGCACAAAGGGGTTCTACGGGGCGTTTGGACGCGAAGCCGTGGTACACAAGCCATTGATTAACCCATTCAGTCATATATCGGGCGTTATAAACAGGTCGGAGTACGGTTATGTCGTATCGTATGGCGCTAACGATTCGGGGACGCGTTCAGACTCGCGGATCGCTTGGGTGGGCACGCCTGCCCACGCGCCACGCAGTCTGTTTTTAGCGTCTGGAACGTTGGACGTCGCCGGTGTTCGTCAACTTGATGGCATGTTTGCGGCCGCCGAATTCTTCGGCGAATCGCTACTTTTACTTACGGACATGCTGGGCGCTGCTAGTCTTTATTATTTCGATTCGCCCGATGGCACGTTTTTTTTCGCGACGGACTACGGCTTTCTTCTCGATATCATCCCGCAGGATCTCGCGGTTGACGACAGAGGACTTGCCGCTCAGCTCGCGGGTAGCGTGTGTATTCAAGGCCAAGCCCTGCATGTCGGGGTTCGTAGGCTGGGTGCCGGGGAAGTTCTGCGCAAGAGCTTGAACACGACGTCGAATGTCGGCCGATATTTCTCGGTTGAGGATGAGCTGCTCGCCCGCGGGCCGTGGCCACGTAGTCGGAGCTACGAGGACGCAATTCAGGAGTTTGATCGATTACTAGGTGATGCTATTAGCAGTGTAGGCCTGTTATCGACCAGAGGGTTGTTGTTAAGTGGCGGGCTCGATTCCCGCGCGATCCTCTTCGCAGCCCTGGATGCTGGGGAAACGTTCGGTTGTTCATATACCTTTGGCGATCGGCGCGCTCGGGATGTTTTAGGGGCTCGGCACCTCGCTGCTGTCTACGGGCTAAACCATCAGGTCATTCCCTACGATGCCAGCTGGACGATCAGGAGATACTGCGAACCGATCAATTCACTTGCTAGGGGTGCCTCAGGCCTTCAACCCGCTCATGTCCTGCCAGCTTTTGCTCGAGTTCGATTAGACGGACTGGATGGATCCGTCACAGGGTTCCTAGGCGACGCACTGACCGGTGCGCATATGCCGCGTAATCCTGATACAGATAGTTTGGGAAACTGTTTCTCGTTTTTGAATCGACTCAAGACGGCTAATTTCCATGATCTGTTTTCCGACGCACACCGATCGAATTGCGCCGCGGTGCTAGATACCGAGGAACGATTGCGTAAACTAGGGCTTACCAGAATTCAGCAGCGCATGTACATCGACTTAACAGTGAGGCAGGCGACTTGGATCGCGAACAGCTTCCGTTTGTGTGGATGGGACTCCACGCTCTTATCGCCTTTTTTCAATAAGGATCTGATGCTTTTCATGATGTCGCTGCCGGATGATTACCTGACCGGCCAGCGTTTATATCGTGACTGGTTTCTGTGGAAGGAAAAAAAGATCAAGAGCGGCGCACGAAGGTTAGCTTCGATCCGCAGAAACATTATGGAACATAGGATTATATCTAAGATAGGTCGCGCCTCCGGCTTGTACAGCCGACGCGGCAGTTTGTCGTGGGAGTCGCACGTGGAGCAGGAGATTGATTTTTTCCGGAATCTGGCCGACGCACCGAGCACATCGCCGCGATCACAGTCGTTATTTAGCGCAGAGCTAGAAGCAGGTAACCGATCCGTCGCGATGGTTCTCCATGCCGGTATCAGCCGGAGCTTGGCATAGAACTGTCTTTGTCCGCCTCGCCTGTTTAACACCGAGTCGTCCCGACTATATAAGGTGTCATCCGGCGTCGTTCATCGCCCAAGCTGGGAGCTTTGCGAGGCGCGTGTACTGGTGTCGGCTTGGGTCGAATGACGTTGCCGCGTGGTACGAGCTGTCGGCTCGTGCTTTCAACGCGGTCTTTGGACGCGCTCCTAAGCGCTAGTGGGTGACCGCCGATTCGGCGCTACCAGAGCTGTCCCGATGCAGAAGATGTGCTTCGATAAATTCAAAAAGGGAAGATGTGTTTCGAGCATTCTGTCGCCAACCGCTATTATGCCGATTGATATAGGACAGTTGGGGCCATGCTGACAACGGCTCGCCGTAAATTGTGCACGCTTAGGCGGAAACTGGGTCGTAGTCTTGCATTCCGTTCTCTAGAGCGATTGGGCCCGCGAGCGGCGTCAAAGCACCATGGTTTATCCAGTAAGGTGGTTGTTTCGTTGACGTCGTATCCTGCGCGGTACGACGTGCTGGAAAAAACGCTGGTCAGTCTTCTGCGTCAAAACGTGGCTTCGGATGTGATCGTGCTCTGGCTGGCAGAGGATGATGTCGCCTCTCTGCCCAAAAGGGTTCGGTCACTTGTATCGCACGGGCTGCAAATACGCACGTGTGAAGATATAAAGTCCTATAAGAAAATCGTACCGTCCCTGTCGGCCTATCCTGGCGCGACGATCGTGACGGCAGACGACGATATCTATTACCCTCCGAGATGGCTAGAATGTCTCGTCGACGAAGCGCGCCGGGTGCCGGGCCAGATTGTATGTCATCGAGCACATCGTGTGCTCGAAGATGAGCACGGTTTGCCTCTAAAGTACGCTGCATGGAATTGGAGCGTAGCTGGTGGCTCGCGCGGTAGGAAGCTGCTTCCTACTTCTGGGGCGGGCGTTTTATATCCGGGGGGATGTCTCGATCAGCGAGTAACTGATAGGGAGAGCTTCAGTGCCCTTTGTCCGACCGCAGACGACTTGTGGTTGTTCTGGATGAGTAGTGTCCTGAATAGCGTTACGGTCAACGTCGTCCAGCATCCCATAATGCCCATGCCGTGGCCGGGGACTGGCGCCGGGGCGCTAGCGATTGTGAACAATGGCCAATCGACGGGTAACGACGTGCAAATCGGGCGACTGCTGAATCGCTACGGCTGGTTATAGCGAACTTGCGTGCTAGTTCGCGAGGTGCAGGTCTTAGGTTGATATCTTCAACGGAGAGTGGTCGTGTTGAGTGCAACACAATTATCTTGTGGAGCTTTGTGTGATTAGGCTGAAATGTATTGGAGGAGAGGCTTTTGAAGAAATTAATTAGGCGGGCACCGGTTCTACATAAAGCTTTAGCACGAATGAACCAAAAATTTTTTGGTTTTAAAAGTTTTAGGTCATCAGGCTCGTACTGGGAGCGAAGATATGCAAGCGATGGTAATTCCGGTCCCGGCTCATACGGACGCCTAGCTGACTTCAAAGCCCGCGTTATAAACGAGTTCGTCGCGAACCACAACATCTCTCGAGTTATCGAATTTGGTTGTGGGGACGGCAACCAACTAGCTCTGGCGGAATACCCCTACTACGTTGGGGTGGATGTGAGCGGCACCGCTGTAAACTTATGCAAGAGTAAATTCAAGAACGACCCGAGCAAGTCGTTCCTCGTACTTGGCGATTATGACGGTAGAACGGCGGACCTAGCCCTGTCTCTTGATGTAATCTACCACTTGATCGAGGACGAGGTATTCGACAAGTATATGCGACAGTTGTTTAACGCCTCTGAGGCATATGTCATCGTGTACTCCAGCAACTACGAATGGTCGCCGGCGAACGCCAATCATGTCCGCCATCGTAAATTCACCGATTTCATTGCAAAAGAGTTTCCGCAGTGGCAGTTGATCCAGCATTTGCAGAATGATTATCCGACTGATGGAGCTGAGAACGACGGTAGTTTTGCAGAGTTTTACATTTATCGTTGCTCAAAATAAAGATCCTCGAAACGTTTAAGTTGAGCCTCGTGCTCGGTCATGGTTTTGCATGGACTCCCCACTCTGTCGGCTGGTTATCAAAAACGCCTAGCTTTAAATTTAGACTTGATTCTCGCGATCGATTGCCGATTGCTACGCTAATTTGACCTTAGCGGTCCGGCGTTTTGCTCGTGTCTATAACCGCGTTTGGCAATCGGTGTATAAGTGTTTCAAAGAGGCGGCGCGAGAAACTGTCGTTAGGCTACAAGCCATTTTTGGTCAATAAAATTTCTATCTAATCCGGGTCGTCCATAGTTGCGTTAAGTACTTTCAAAAATGAATGCTCGGCGCTAGTTTCCGGCCGGTTGGCGGGTAACTACCTCACCTCGACAAAGAGGTCAGGTCAAAAAGGGGAATTCTAACCAGCGGAGATTCCTGTGAAGAGATCCCGTTACAGGGCAGCCACATCCTGGCGATCCTGAAGCAGGCCGAAGCCGGCAAGTCCGCACCACAGTGCTGTCGCGTGCGCCATGTGCTGCAAGTGGTAGAGCAAGTACTTGGCCAGGCAGAAGCGCGACATGGTGGCTTAGTTTCGTTTCTGGCTCGCGTTAAAAGTAACGATTAATGCTCTAATAATTGATAGCTCTAAATATAGGTCTCTAAACTAGTATTGTTGACTAGAAAGTGGCGCCGAAACGCAAAGTTAGACAGGTTATTGCTCTTAGATTATACCGTCGCCGCGAACGCTTCTAGACTTTACGATGCTTGGGTTATTTCGCCACTTTTTCCGGCTCGGCCGCCACATGATGTTTTAAAGAATAACGACGCGCCAACAACGTCAACTCAGCAGATTGCCACGCGTCGAGTTTTTTTTCATCTGCGCGATTTAATGGTCTCATCAACCGATGAGCGTACGACATAAGAAATTTCGGGATTTTGGCTGCAATCGCCCTGATCGCAATACGTGTCGCTTTAATTGCCTTTGGGTTTTTCAAAATATTAACTCTGCGAAAAATCATAATCAGGGCCCAGCCTTCACTGCTGTTTATAGTGTTTATGTTTTGGTTTTCATATTCTAATGGTGAGTTTTGCGCGTTAAAAAAATGCATAAAGGGCGTTGTTATACCGTTTCTGTAGTCTTCGTGCCAAAATAAGTGGACATTGGTTTTTCCAAATACGTTGCAGAAATCGTCGATTCTTTTGCAGTAATCCCACTGACCCGTAGCGTGCATTTCTTCGAGGTGCGCGACTATATTTTTCCGGTATTTTTGCGGGCCAGTTATTCTCTGGGCGTAACTTGAAAGTGCATGACTTTTTATGTCTCGTAGAAAAATAACGATTTGGACTTTATAATCTTTAAAAAATGACCGAATTTTTTCTAACTCGCTACGGTTTAAAGCCGCCGGATTCCAAACTAATTCACTGGACAGCATAACTCGCTGCGCTGAGGAGTGCCGTATTTCCTCACTCATTGCGTCTAAGCTTTCCATGCATGTCGCGTGACTCATGTTAACTAGTTCGGGCGTATTTATAGCCACTCGATCGTTAACAAAGCTTAAAAAGAAGGTATGATGAGCGAACGACCCACCATATCTGCCCGCAACTGGATACAATAGGCCGTTATCCGCGCACCAGGCCGATGACTCCCCGAATTGCTTCTGAATTGCGGTGGTGCCCGTTTTTGGCATACCTGCGTGTATTATTATTTTTTTCATCTTCCCTGAGTCTGTCAAGTATCGTTGATAGTTTTTCTGCGAAAGATCGAACTCAAAAATTCAGAGAGAACTCTACTATGCTCAAGCCGACTTTCTAATTCGCTTTGCGTTTTTCTAAACGCCTCTTCTTGGGCGACCACGTACTCCGCCTACGGCAAAAAAGTTAGAGGTTAGGTGGTTAAAGTTTATAATTCCGGTTAAAGCTGTTTAAAAAGTTTCGCTGATTACGAGATTAGCATCCGTTGGATCGTAAATTATCATTATAAAATATAGTTTCTAGTTCGTGCTGTGATTGTCGTGGGCATGTCGATTACTAGCGCTATAACCATGTTCGTGGATATTATATCCTTTATTCAATCTTGTGCAATCGATAAAGGAAATCTAAGTTTGTGCGATTCTTGGAGGCGGGAATTTGAGGTGTGTCGTCGTTGTCGCTACAAACTGTCTGCTTCAGGTTGTTCCTTCGGCTTTTTGTAGTAATTTCGGTTATAGCAATTATTGTGGCTAGCACGAGTCGGGCAGTTTTCGCGCTTTGTAATGGCGTTTGAACTGCGTCGGAGCCATCCGCTCTCCCCGGTAAGTCTAGTATTGACTTTAGCAAATCAGGTTTTTGAGCTATAGGATTTCATGCCGATGGACGTGTCAAAAAAAATCCTCAACGCTACTAGCGTCTCTGTGAGTAGACCGATTTGGCCGATCGATGGCTCAGAGTTATTTTTGCCATTGGATTATCAAATTAACAGCCGCTCTCTTTTAGATATTAAAAGGGCAGTGGTCACGCGCAGCGGATTTTGCTTTTCCGGTTTTCATTTGCTCCCGGAATCGTTCTATCGCTATCCCTCGCGACAGAGGCGTTGGATTATGCGCGCGTGGCTTAGCAGATTGGGTTGGAGAAAAAGAACACTGGAGAAGAGTTGCCGTGCGCTCATCGTTCATAATCTTTTCGCCGGCGGATATTTCTTCTGGATAACAGAGGCGCTTCCCAAATTGTGGGCTGTGCGGGAGCGTTGGGGTGAACTAGAGCTATTCCTGCCCTCCCATACGCCTTTAACGAAGGTAATGGCTGAATCGGTCAGCTGCTTGCCATTGAAGAGCGTCCGCTGGTTCCCTGAGGATCGCAATATTGCGGTGGACTCGCTGGTACTCCCGCAGAATAGTGCCTTCAAGGCAAATTTCGATCCACGGCTCCTGGTGCCGATTCGCGCGTTCTATACCGAGCAGGTGGTGAAACGCCAGCCGGTCCAAGCGTTTCGCCGGGTCTATATCGCCCGCGACGGCGCCAGCTATCGCCAGTTGGCGAATGAGGAGCAGGTTCAGGCTCTGATTCTTGAGAGAGGGTTTGAAATTGTCAGACTGGAGCAATTGAGTTTTTTAGAACAAGTTCAGCTGATGGTTGAAACCCAATTATTAGTCGGGCCTCATGGCGCGGGTTTTTCCAATATGGTGTTCATGCCGGAAGGTGGCGGCGTTCTGGAATTTCAGCTTCGCACCGAAGAACGAACAGCTGAAGACATCGAAGATGGATATTTGCTCAACAAAAGTTTTTGCCGCCTGGCCTCGTGCATGGGGCTGGGGTACGCGGTATTGACATGTGATGGGGCGGGGGACGAATCGTCTGTAAAAGGCAGAGATCTGCGCGTTGACGTGGACAAATTAGCTCTGGCTATCGATGCTGTCGAGGCGGATATCAGGTGACCGGGAGCGCCTTGGATGTTCACCGCATGTCAAAAGTCAGGATCCTCCATTTCATGGTTCGCGTCGGTAATGGCGGAGTAGAGAGGCGGCGTCTGCAACTTGCGCGTCAGCTAAGTTCTGACCATTACGAACAAATCATCGTTTGCACTGAAGCATTCGGACAGGTCAAGGATGAGCTACTTGAAGCAGGCTGTCAGATTCATGAGATAGGCAGGATGCGGCGAATATTCGATCTTCGCTCATATCTCAGGGCATGGAAGATCGCGCGCCAATTTCGTCCTCATATTATTCATGGTGCTGTATTCGAGGGCGTTGCACTTGCTGCTGTTGTGGGAATGACAACGCCTTCGGCGGTTGTCATAGGGGAAGAGACGTCTGACCCCCAGAATCGCAGACGCGCTGGTCATTTGCTGATTCGTGCCATGTATTGGCTCACTGATCATTGCGTGGCCGTATCGCCCAGAGTTGGTCATTATTTACGTGAAGACCTTGGAATGTCGGCATCAAAGGTTACTGTCATCAACAATGGAGTCGCGAGCCCGATCCGCTCGACTTGGGACGACAAGGCGAAGCTTCGCGAGGCGCTTGGCCTCACTGAAGAGTATGTGGTCGTCGGTAGTGTAGGTCGGATGGAAGACGAGAGTCACAAACGGTTCGGTGACTTAATCAAGGCGTTCAGCCGTCTGGCGACGCCCTTAACGCGGCTGTTACTGGTAGGCGATGGTGGGGAGAGGCCTGGGCTGGAGGCCTTGTGCGAGCGTCTGTCCATTCGCGATAAGGTGCTGTTCGTGGGGTATCAAGCGGACACTTACAAATATTACGAGTTGATGGACATATTCGCTTTGGCTTCGGAGCGAGAAGCCTTCGGGCTAGTCAACGCCGAAGCAATGCGATGCAGCCTTCCAGTGGTTGCAACGCGAGTAGGTGGAATACCCGATGTGGTTGAGCACGAAAAGACGGGATTGTTAGTGCCCCCGCGAGATGTTGACGCAATGGCCAAGAGTCTCTTTCGCCTTATTTCAGACCCTTCACTGCGAGAATGCATGGGCGCGGCCGGAAAGCTGCGGGCCGATCGCGAATTTTCCGCTGAAGGCTACGTGGCCCGCGTGGAGTCCCTTTACCAGCGTCTCTGGCAGGAGCGCCGTCGGTGAGGACGCTCTACATTACATGGGATGGCCCCGGCACAAATTATCTGGAATCGCTTTTCTTGCCCATTTTTCAGGAGCTCCAGCGGCGAGGCACGAGCCGATTTTCTATACAGCAGTATGCGTGGGAATCCGAATCGCGGTCGGCGTCGGTTGCGGCAGCTGCAGTTAATGCACAGATGCGCTATCGAGTACGCGATGTCGGCTGGCGCCCACAAAGTCTGGTCGCCGGTGGGATGATGCTCGCAGGCGGTCTTGGAGTCGCACATGTCGCGAGGCGAGATCGTATTGATGTGTTGATGCCCCGCAGCATTATTCCCGCGGCGATGTCTCTTGTGGCAGTTCGCTTTCTGCGCGATGTGAAGCTTTTATACGATGCAGATGGATTGAAGGCTGACGAGCGCGCCGATTTCGGGGGCTGGCGCCGCGACGGCAAAATGTATCGCCTCTTCCGCAGGATCGAGAACGCAGCCGTCGCGCGTGCCGATGGTATCGTCACCCGAACCCGGCACTCGCGCGATATTCTGGCAGAGCGGTCGCACAACCCCTCTGCGATCTTGGCCAAGACTACGGTGACCTCGAACGGAAAGAATAGCGCGCTCTTTACTATTGGAGACAAACAAGCGCGGGCTCGGACACGTAAATCAATCGGGGTATCGGAGAACGCGCCCTTGGTAGTGTACGCGGGTTCGTTGGGCGCGCAGTATTTCCCGGAACGTATGGTTGCGTTCTTTGAGCGTCTTCTGCGTGTACGTCCCGACACGCATGTACTTTGGCTGACTGGCACCCCAGGCGTTGCTCGGTCCTTGATCGCTCAGCGCCCTTTGTTGCAGGACGCATGTACCATTAAGTCCGTTTCGCCGGGTGACGTACCCGCGCTGCTGGCGTCGGCTGATCTGGGCTTGGCGTTTCGTGCGCGCTGCCTTTCACAGCAAGCGGTGGCTCCAATCAAGGTGGGCGAGTACCTACTGTGCGGCGTACCTGTGTTCGGGAGCGCCGGGATCGGCGATCTCGACAGTCAAATTGATAATTCGGTCGGGTTTTTGACCGCCGTGTTGACGGACGAGGCCCTCGACGCCGCCGTTCACTGGTTCCTCGATGAGGTGCTACGACAGCGCGAACGATTCCGTGCCCGTTGTCGTGCCGTCGGCCTAGAGCACTTCAGCCTGGAGCGGAGTGCAGATCAGTACCAGGCCGCTTTCCAGGAGCTTCAGGCTTCAGCATGTCCGAACTCGGTATCGAGATGACCGCTATGGCTGCTCTCCCGCAGGCTTTGGCTTCGTCGCGATCGCTGGCCGTGTTCGATATCGACGGCACGCTTTATAGCGCGAATACACTTTATGAATGCCTCGAGGGGTTTCACACGGCGCGCGCCACGCCCTGGCGCTGGTTCTTTCGATCGGCTCGTACTCGCCCTGGTCAGTTTTTTTGGGCGGCTATCGCGCGTTTGGCGCGGGCTGATCTGTGCCGGCGGATCGCCTTCCGAAGCCTGCGCGGGATCGACGTGTGTTCACTGGATGATGCCTGTCGGGCCTATGTGCACGATATTCTTCCCGACCGGCAGATAAGCCAAACGCTGGCGCTGTTGAACGCCTGTGGCGATCGTGGCTACGACGTACGCCTGGTTTCCGGCTCAATGGGACCACTGGTTCGTCATATAGCGCGAGTTAACGGTATCGATAAATGGTTGGCCGCCGAACCGGACGTGAGCATGGGCCACTACACCGGCGCTATTGCGGACGATGTACAGGGCAGCAAGCTGGCCGCGGTTGAGCAGGCCTGGCGTTCGTTCGACGAGTTGATCGTTGTAACCGATAACAAGAATGACTTGCCGCTCGTTAAACGAGCGGATCATGCTTGGGTGATAACCAAAGCGGGCAACGTGGATTGGTGGTGTAGGCATCAGCTCGCGCACGTCAGCCTGATCGAAGTCTGATGCGCGGTATTCTATTTGCGGTCGTGCCTGGCGGCTATCTGCTGCGCTCTCGGTTGGCGGGCAAAACTGCGCGGATTTCCTGGTTTTTGATCAATCCGGTTGTGATCGGGATGGCGTCGGTCTGGGTAACCGCGATGGCGTTTCCGCAGTTTATGCTTACGTTTGTGCTGGCGTTTCTCGCTTGGCAATCGATCTACGAAATTGGCTATCTTGAGAACGATATTCAGACCGTTAAGCGGGAATCCGCCCCGACATTACGCTTGTCGCCAGAAGTCCATCTAGCACTGGGCGCGCAGTACGGTTTGGTGGTTGGCATCAAATGGCTGGTCGCAGCCCTACTACTAGCCGTGCTGGGATGGCTCGACGCGCAACACGTCGTGACGCTTCACGTCGTTGTTTTCGCTGTGTTATTGGCCATCACGCGAATGGCCTTTCGTGCGCACAATACGGTACGTAGCAGAACTAATATAGCGACTTACTTCGCGCTGGCTGTATTAAAATACGCAGCCTTGCCGGTGGGTTTCAACGAGAGTGAATCGACGTTCTGGTTGGTAGTCGTGTTGTGTCTGATATTTCCCGCTGTGCGAACGATCGAACACGCATGCAAAATGAAATACGGCTTTCCGAGGCTGGCGCGATGGGTCGGCGATTTCCATCGATTCCGGGTTTTTTATTACATGGTTCTAAGCGTGGGATTGGGTTTGCTTACAGTCACCGCGCAGAGTTCTGTGTTCATGCTAGGTGCGCTGATTTCGGCGTATTTCGTTGTCGTACGGGCAGCCGCCTATGTGGTGAGCAAACGTCGCACGCTCGAAAAGCCGGAGGCGTACCGGTGGGATTGACACGATTTTGCAGTCTCGAACGATCGGTCATTGTTGATGGATCGCTTGAGGCGTGGTCGGCTACGCGCACCATACGACGCGGTGTGACTGAATGATTACGTACTGGGGCGTGTTCATGTCCGCCTGCGGGCTGGCGCTCACTCGATTGCGCGTGTCGAGGCTGGGGTGGTGCTTGATCGGCGCCGGCTTGGTCGCATTCATAGGGTTGCGTTATCAAGTCGGCGGAGATTGGGGTAGTTACCTAGGTTATCTGACGCGTGTATCAGGCGCTCCCTTCGTTCGCATATTCGAGTTGAAGGATCCCGGCTACCAGCTGGTGAACTGGGTGGCCGCCGCGCTCGGCCTGGAAGTGTGGTTCGTGAACGTTGTAGCCGCGTCAGTCTTCGTCGTGGGGTTGATCCAGTTCGTGCGGGCACTTCCCGATCCTCGAATTGCGCTGGCGGTCTCTATTCCCTACATGGTTACGGTCATGGCGATGGGGTATACGCGGCAGGCCATGGCTTTCGGGTTCGTGCTCTGGGGGTTGACGTTCTTGATGCAGCGGCGGCTTGTGGGGTTCGTCGTAATGATTGCGATCGGTGCGACGTGTCATAAATCCGCCGTCATTCTCGTTCCCTTGGCCGTTCTGGCGAATACCCGCAACCGCGGCTGGTCCATGGTCTGGGTCGGCACGACCGGTGCGCTGTTGTTCGTGCTGCTGCTGCAGGAGCATGTCGATGCGCTATATCAGGCTTACGTCGTTTCCGAGTATGCGGACGCGGCTCGGGGCGGGCCTGTCCGTGCGCTGATGAACGCATTGCCGGCCGCGGCCTTCCTTGTGCTGCGCAAGCGTTTTGACATGTCCGCTGAAGAACGGGCGTTATGGTTCTGGGTTTCGCTGCTGTGCCTGCTTTGTGTTCCGCTACTGGCTTTTTCAGCCACGGCGGTAGACAGGGTAGCGCTTTATCTCATGCCGATTCAGCTCGTGGTGGCCAGCTATTTTCCGGAGTTTTTTCGTCGCAAGGATCGGGTCCTGGCTCGAGTCGGCGTTCTTGGTCTTTACGGCGCGGTAATGTTCGTGTGGCTGAATTATGCGGGCAATCGTAACGGGTGGCTGCCGTATCAATTTTGGCCGTTGGTCGCCGGATAGGATTTCACGATTTTTTCTAACGCTACAAGCGCTTTTGCGATCGTGAGGTCGCCTCGCGAATCGTCGAGGGTTCGCTGATTTGGCTTTTGCTCGGCTTGGTCGGGCTTTTGCGGGCCGGGAGAGCGTCGCAGCGACGCCGGTGGTGCTTGACGTATGGCGTGTTCGTTTTCGGTGCGTGCACTAACGCTATTAAATGCAAACGATATTGGCCGGTACGAATGCATCGGTCCTATTGATCGATCGGTACGCGTGAGATTCGGCCGCGAGATGGCTGATGCCGTTCTCCCGATATCGGCCAACACTGCGGTGAGCGATCGATATATCGAAACTGCGCCCGAAGCTTCCACTGCTGCCTCATTCATTGCCTGTGCAGCCCAATCCCCGGCCAGAAGAGCGTGAATCGTAGTCCTGCCAAACTAAAATTCTATTATCTAGGCTCGGTTAAATTTTTCATGTGCGACATTGCCGTCGCGCGTTTTTATTTTGTTATCGGCGTTGGGCGCGAGCCTGTTTTTTCGATATCATTCGCAACGAACGCCTCCCTTAACGCGCCGAGATACGCACCGCCGCGATCTTGATTTTGATATTTCCACGCAATTAGTGTCTGTCAAGGATCAATGAATGTCCAAGGTTGAGAAATCGCCGAACACCAGTGCTATCGCGGTCATCGGCTTAGGTTACGTCGGGCTGCCTCTCGCTGTAGCGTTTGGCCGTCAGCATGACACGCTCGGTTTCGACATCGACGCTCGTCGTATCGAGCAACTCAAAGAGGGCTACGATTTTACGCGCGAGGTGAGCGCGGCAGATCTCGCGGCCACGAATCTCCGTTTTTCGGCAGATACCGATGATCTTGGGGCGGCCAACATCTATATCGTGACTGTGCCGACCCCGGTGACCGACGCCAAGGTTCCGGATTTCTCCCCGCTCGAAGCCGCCTCACGCACGATCGCGCCGTACCTCCAGCGCGGGGATATCGTGGTTTACGAATCCACGGTTTACCCAGGTGCAACGGAGGAGCGCTGCGTACCAGTACTCGAATCCGGGTCTGGGTTGGTTTACAACCGGGATTTCTATATTGGGTATAGCCCGGAGCGTGCGAACCCAGGAGATGCAGCCCATGGGTTAGCGAATATCACCAAGGTGGTAGCCGGGTCGACGGATGAAGTGGCCGATCATTTGGTTGCTTTGTACGGGGCTATCGTGCCGGCGGGCGTTCACCGCGCGTCGAGCGTTGCCGTGGCCGAGGCAGCCAAGGTTATCGAGAACGTTCAACGCGATATAAATGTTGCGCTGGTTAACGAACTGTCGAAGATATTCTCTCGGTTGGGGATTGACACCCAGGAGGTGTTGGAAGCGGCCGGCACCAAGTGGAACTTCTTGCCTTTCCGGCCCGGCCTGGTGGGGGGGCACTGTATTGGCGTTGACCCCTATTACCTGACGTTCAAAGCGCAGTCGGTGGGCTTCCACCCGGAAATGATTTTGGCGGGTCGACGTGTCAACGATGGCATGGGCCGGTACATCACGCACGAGATTATCCGGCTGATGCTCCGCCGCCGTATTCAGGTCAACGACTCCCGCATTCTGCTCATGGGCATTACGTTCAAGGAGAACTGTCCGGACATTCGCAATACGCGGGTGGTCGATATTGTCCATGAGCTGATCGCGATGGACGCGAACGTCGATATCTACGATCCGTGGGCAGACAGCGAGAAAGTCGACCACGAGTACGGCCTGTCTTTGATCGACGAGCCCGAGGCCGGCGTTTACGATGCGGCGATCATTGCCGTGGCCCACGATGACTTCAAAAAGGCTGGGATCGATACGATCCGTAGCTATTGCAAGCCCACGCACGTGGTGTACGACGTGAAATACGCGTTTCCTGCGAAAGACACCGACGGGCGGCTGTAGGCATGGGAAAGAAGATCTTGGTGACCGGCGCGGCCGGCTTCATCGGCGCTCGCGTGTCGGAGCTGCTGCTCGACCGCGGTGAGACGGTCATCGGTATCGATAACCTGGACCCGTACTACGATGTCGAGCTCAAGAAAGCGCGGTTGAAGCGGCTGGCCGGGCGGGACGGCTTTACCTCGATCCATCTGAACATCGCCGATCGCGAGGCGATGCCGCGGCTGTTTGAACAAGAGCGGTTCGATGGTGTGGTGCATCTGGCTGCCCAGGCGGGCGTGCGTCATTCCCTGACGCACCCGCACGACTATATCGATAGCAACGTGACCGGTACGCTCAACGTGCTGGAAGGGTGTCGGCACAACAGCGTTGGCCATCTGGTGTATGCGTCAACCAGCTCGGCGTATGGGCTGTCGACCGATATGCCGTTTTCGCCCCAGGGAAGTGCGGATCATCCGGCGGCAATCTACGCGGCGTCCAAGCGCGCGACCGAGTTGATGGCGCATTCGTATTCGCATCTCTACGGTTTGCCGACGACGGGTTTGCGGTTTTTCACGGTGTACGGCCCGTGGGGCCGCCCGGATATGGCGCTGTTCCTGTTCACCCGGAAGATGCTCGCTGGCGAGCCCATCCCGGTGTTCAACCACGGCAAGCATCGGCGGGATTTCACCTACGTGGATGACATCGCTGAAGGCGTGGTGCGTATCCTCTACAAGCCGGCTGAGCCGGACCCGAACTGGTCGAGCGACAAACCGACCCTTGGCACCAGCTGTGTGCCGTGGCGGATCTACAACATCGGTAACGGTGATCCGGTGCCGCTGATGGACTACATCGCGCGCCTGGAAGAGTGCCTGGGTATTGAGGCCGAGAAAGAGTTCCTGCCCATGCAGGCGGGGGATATCGAGGCCACCAGCGCGGACGTGACTGGTTTGTTCGAGGCTGTGGGCTATCGGCCCAAGACGAGCGTGAACGAAGGCGTGGCGAATTTCGTGGACTGGTATCGTGATTATTACAAGGTATAGGTCCTGCGTGGCGGCCTCATTTCGTAACCTGGCGGGCGACTCTGCGCTGAACCTGAACAGGGGTTGATCGACGCAACGGCCTTCAATACAAGGCGAGCGTTGCCTCGTTGACCTTTTTTACACTGAATCGGTTTTCTGCAATGTCTCGCGATCGGGACTTCATTGCCGAAAGTGGCTCTTGCGGGGCATCCAACAGTCTGGCAACCGCCTCGACCAGAGGCGCGACCTGATGAACGGGGACGAGATACCCATTCTCGCCCGGCTCGACGATGCCCTGGCAGCCCGGGATGTCGGTGGTGACGATGACACATCCACTGGCGGCCGCTTCGAGCAATGCCTTGGGTGTCCCTTCGCGATAGGTTGGCAGCACGACGATATCGGTGGTGGCCAGAAGCCCAGCCATATCGGCATGGTGGCCCAGATAATGATGCCCCCCAGAGCGGATTAGTTCATCGACCTCGGCCTGACTCAACGAACTTGGATTGCCCGGGTACGGCGCGCCTGCTAGATAGCTGTCGAACTCGCAGCCCATTTCTCGCAGCCGTTCGGCCATGGACAGGTATTCGTGGATGCCTTTCTCACGAAGCAAGCGGCCGCAGAACAGCAGTTTTCGGGCATGCCCCTTCGGCGCGGCCGGTTCCTCAGGGGGTTTGAACTGCTCGCAATCGACACCCGAGCCACGGATAACGGTCGTTCGCTCACGTGCCAGCAAGCCCCGTCCGACGAACTCCTCCCGATCATGTTCGTTCTGAAAGATCAGGTGGGCCCGTGAGGCCCAAAGCGCAAGCTTCATCGCTACGAGCACCGGCGGTTTCAGAAGCCGGGTGCGCCAGTTGCGCGTGGTGAATAGGTGGCCCAGGCCGGTTATAGCGCCGATAACGCGTGTTTTGGCGATAAGGGGCGCAGCAATACATCCATAGAGCACACACTTGAGTGTGAAAAGATGCAGCACATCGGGCTCGGCGGCGCGAAGTGCTCGAAGTAGCCGGCGCCACGCGTCGGCCTCGCGCAAAGGATTCGCGCCACGGCTGTCCAGCGGTATCACCGTTACCGGCCAACCCCGTGCCCGAAGTTTTGGCACGTACTCGCCGTCCGGACATATGAGTTCGACCTCCCAGCCCGTCTTTTCTGCCATGGCAATCAGGTCGGATCGGAAGTTGTACAAATACCAATCGCTGTTGGCCACGAAGACGACTTTCGAACGGCCGCGCGGTGCTGGCCGTTCCGGGCCGGGTGAGTCCTGCATAGATGTCCGCTGAGTTGTGCTGTCGGGCCGCACGGCTAGTGCTCGTGTGCCGGGCTCGGGAACGATTCGAGCCAATGCTGATGCGCAAGATACCACTGCACGGTCGCCGCGAGCCCTTGCTGTAGTGATTGCGACGGGCGCCAGCCGAGCTCGCGCCGGATCTTGCACGCCTGAATGCCATAGCGCTCATCGTGGCCGGCTCGATCGGCAACGAAGCTGATCAGCCCTTCGTATTCGTGGCCGGCGTCGGCCGGCCGCCGGGCGTGGAGCTCCCGACACAGCGTCTGGACCAGTGCGAGGTTCGCGATCTCGTTACCCGGCGCGATATTGTAACGCTCACCTATACGCCCGCGTTCGAGAACGACGAGCAAGGCCCGTACGTGATCGTCGACGTGCAGCCAGTCGCGGCGTTGGCGGCCATCGCCGTAGATCGGTATGGCATGACCGGCCAGCGCATTGCGAAGCGCCAACGGAACCAGCTTGTCGGGCTGCTGGTAGGGCCCGTAGTTGTTGCAACTGTGGGTCACGAGCGTAGGCAGGCCGTAGGTCCGCGCCCAGGCGTGGACCATATGGTCGGCCGCTGCCTTGGAGGCGGAATAGGGCGAACCCGGCGCATAAGCGGTTGCTTCGTCGGCGGCCGGCCGATCGGCGGTACGGCTCCCGTAGACCTCGTCGGTCGATACGTGCAGAAACCTGAAATTTTCTCGGGCCGCACCAGTCAACGCGTGAAAATAGCGACCGGCCTCATCGAGCAATCGGGTTGTGCCCACGATGTTTGAGTGGAGGAACGGCTCATGTTCGACGATGGAGCGGTCGACGTTCGATTCGGCGGCCAGATGGATGATCGCATCGGGGGCGTGGCGTTTCAGTACGCCGCGAACGGACTCGCTATCGCATATATCCACGCACTCGAACAGGTGTCTTGGCTCGTCGGCCAGCGTATCCAGCCATCCGCGGTTCGCGGCATAGGTCAAGCGATCGATATTGACGACGCGATGCGACGAGCTGCGTAGGACGTGTCGAACCAGTGCCGAACCGATGAAACCCGCGCCGCCTGTAATCAGAAGTTTCATTTATCTGTATGGCGTTTCGTTGGCAAAGCGTTCAGCCCGGTAGGCCCGGCTGCTGAGGCAAATACGGATAACATCTGCGTAAGCTTTGGGATTCAATTCAGTTTCGGGCGGTTCAAACCCGCTATACTACCGGCTCGATCGGCCCGAGAGCGCCTGTTAAGCTGGCGCGGCGAGACGCGATGCGAGTCCAATGGCCGCCGCTCGGGCGTATCTCGAATGCCGCGCCGATGCGTGGCCGAACGGTTTTCAGGGCGATGGGGCAACAGCTTAAATGAACTCCTGGTTGGCAACGCCACTTGCCTTTGCGTTTAGTATGATCGCGATCGTGCTGCTCCGCCCCGTCTGTGTCTATTTCGGCCACGTGGATCGGCCGGGCGGGCGCAAGCGCCATGGCTTCGAAACGCCGCTCAGCGGTGGTCTGGCGATCAGCCTGAGCATTCTCGCGCTGGGCGCATTGGTCCTGCCTGCCTCCCAGTTCACCGGCTTTGCGTTCGGCCTGCTCGTGCTGCTCGTTCTCGGCGCCATGGATGATCGCAAGCATGTGCCGGCTTCGTTTCGGCTGGCCCTGCAAACGATCGCGGTCGCGGTCGGGATGTATTTCATCGGCGGCGTGGCGTTGGACGATCTCGGCGCGATCACCGGCGGAGCCAATGTACGGCTCGAGCAGTTCTCGTTGTTGTTCACCGTGTTCGCAGCCGTGGGTGTGATCAACGCGGTCAACATGATCGACGGCATGGACGGTCTGGCCGGTGGGTTTGCTGCCTTGGTCGTGGCCGTTCTGCTGGTGATGGCGGCGGGCACGAGCGCGGTCAATATCGTGCTGCTGTGTCTGACTTTCGGCAGCGTGCTCGGGTTCTTGCTGTTCAACATGCGCACCCCGTGGCAGCGTCAGGCACGCATCTTTCTCGGCGACGCCGGCAGTCTGGTGCTCGGTTATATCCTGGTGTGGTTCGCCATCCAGGCGTCGCAGGGCTCGACGTCGATCATCCGGCCGATCACCGCGGTCTGGCTGTTTGGCCTGCCGTTGGTGGATACGGGCTATCTAATGGCCTCGCGTATGATGCGCGGCGCAAGCCCGCTGGCGGCCGATCGCTACCATTTCCATCATCTGCTGCAACGTTCGGGCCTTCCGCCGGAGCGCGCGCTGTATGTCTGGTTGCTCGTGGCCGCCGTGTTCATGGGTGTGGGCATTCTCGGCCAGTACGCGGGCGTGTCGGACGTGGTGTCCTGCGCTGGCTTTGTCATCGCCTTCGGCCTCTATTGCCTGACGATGAACGCTTTCTGGCGCCGTCGCAGCGGTCGCGTGGGGCGGGGCAACGGGTCGCTGCCCTCCCAGAAACGCTAGTCAAGAACTTGCCAGACTCGGCGTGTCGCCCACGATATGCCGCGAACAAGCCGCTCGATGCGGCTTTTTTTACGTCGGTCGAGTGACGTTTTTTGTCATCAAAACACCCAAAGTCTGGCAATATGACGCTCAAGGGCGTTATCGGGTATAAGTACAGGCCGTGAATCGGAAACCCGGGTTATCGTTGCTGTGCCCCGGGGCGTTGAACGCGGCGCGCGGCGTAATCGACCGCCTCCGCGTTCAGGCGTAGAGCCAGGTTTCTTTGGGGGTAGCCATGTGTTGTTCTCGCGCGACGGGCTGGTACGGCCCCTCGCCGTTGTTCGTGCAGCCGTTGTTGCCGTGCGGTCGCGTCTTGCCCCTCGGCGCGGCGAGCGCATCGGTCTTCTTTCGGCGCGTCAGATGACAGCGTGCAGACTCTGGGTAGGGCAGATGCGCGTATCGCGCGCGTGCCGTATGGCCGCGCTGCTATGGCTTGCGGTCGGTCTGGCCGGATGGGCCAACGGTACGTGGGCCGCTACGCCGCCCGGGCCCAGTGTGGCGTTCTATTACGCTGACGATCTGCCCGTGTCGCTGCTCGCCCAGTTCGATTGGGCCGTAGTCGAAGCCGACCATGTGAGTGCCAGTCAGCTCGGCCGGTTGCAGCGTTACGGCACGAGCGCGTTCGCCTACGTGAGCGTGGGCGAGGCGGATCAGTGGCGGGGCGATGCCGCTCATGTCCCCGCCGAGGCATTGAAAGCGCGCAACGACCATTGGAACAGTCAGGCGGCGGATCTGACGCATCCTGCCTGGACGGATTACCTGCTCGAGCAGCGGATTGCACCGCTCTGGGCGCAGGGCTATCGCGGGTTCTTTCTAGACACCCTCGACAGCTACCGCCTGTTCGCCACGACCGATGCCGATGTCGCAGCCCAGCAACAGGCGTTGGTTGCATTCATCAAGCGGCTCCACCAGCGCTTTCCCGGCATACGCCTGCTGCTCAATCGCGGCTTCGAGATTCTCGACCGCGTGCATGACGATATCGCAGGCGTGGCGGCCGAGTCGCTGTACAAGGCCTACGACGCAGGCACCCAGGGTTATCGTGACGTCAGCGCTGCCGACAGTGACTGGCTGATGAACCAGTTGCAGCGGGTACGCAGCCAGTATGGCCTGCCCGCGATCGCCATCGATTACGTGGCCCCGGCCGATCGGGCAACCGCACGCGCGACCGCACGCCGTATCGCCGAGGCGGGGTTGATACCGTGGGTGGCCACGGGCGCGCTGGACCAGGTCGGGGTGGGTCTGATCGAGCCGATGCCGCGCAAGGTGCTGGTGCTCTACAACGGTGCAACCGCGGACTACGGCGATTTCGCCTTCACCGACGTCCACATGTTCGCGGCGATGCCGCTGGAATACATGGGCTACGGGGCGGTGTACCGCGACGTCAATCAGCCGCTGCCCACCGGCACCTTGACCGGCCGCTATGCGGGCATCGTGACCTGGTTCGACAGCGAGATTGCCGGTACCGGCGACTACCGGCAATGGCTGATCCAGCAGATGGCCGACGGCATGCGCGTGGCGCTGTTCGGCGACCCGGGCTTGAGCATCTCCGGCCGCCTGTCGGAGCTGACCGGTCTGTCGAACGTGACCAATCTCGTCGCGCCCATGACCGTGGCCGAGCACGATGCGCTGATCGGCTACGAGGGCATGCCGCCACGTCCGCCGGCCAACGAGGCCGGTTTTCGCTGGGCCGACGATACGCATGGCAACGTGGCGCATCTGAGCATGCACGATGCCGGCGGGCAGACGTTCGTACCCACGGTCACCGGTGACTGGGGCGGTATCGCGCTATCGCCCTGGGTACTGCAGCAGGGCCTGCCCCAGCAGGCTCGCTGGGTGCTCGACCCGTTCACTTTCCTCCAGCGCGCGCTGGATTTGCCGACGATGCCGGTGGCGGATGCCACGACCGAAAACGGCTCCCGCTACTGGATGACCGAAGTCGATGGCGACGCGTTCGTCAGCCAGGGCAACTTCCCCGGCGCGCCGTTCACCGCCCAGGTGCTGCTCGATCGTGTGTTCAAGCGCTACCGCGTGCCGACGACCGTGTCGGTGATCGAGGGCGAAGTCGGGCCGGCCGGGCTCTATCCGCAGCTGGTAGACCGCGTGGCACCGATCGCGCGCGAGATCTTTTCCTTGCCGTGGGTCGAGATCGCCACGCATACCTTCAGCCATCCGTTCGAATGGCTGAGCCTCAAGCCCGGCGAGCTCGCCGGGGAGGGCCGTACGCCGGCCGGTTACGGTTACAACCTGCCGATCAAGGACTATCACTATTCGCTCGAACGCGAGATCGCCGGCTCGACAGCGTTCATCAACGACACGCTGGCGCCGCCCGGCAAGCGGGTCCAGGCGGTGCTGTGGAGCGGGGACTCGGTGCCGCCGCCCGAGGCGATCGCGATCGCCGACCGGTTGGGCCTGGCCAATATCAACGGCGGCAACACGGCGGTGACCAACGACAACCCCTCGTTGACCAACGTCTCGCCGATGCTGCGCCCGTTCGGCGAGCACGTGCAGGTGTATTCGCCGCAGATCAACGAAAACGTCTACACCAACGATATGACCGGCCCGTTCTGGGGGTTCCGGCGCGTCATCGAGACCTACAAGCTCACCGACACGCCGAAACGGCTCAAGCCGATCGATATCTACTACCATTTCTATTCCGCCGGGCAGCCGGCAGCGCTGAATGCGCTGACCGAGGTCTACGACTATGTCGCCGGGCTGGAAACGCTGCCGATCCATGCCAGCACCTACAGCCGGATCGCGCGTGACTGGTACGAACTCGGCATCGCCCGCACGCTGGACGGCGCCTGGCAGATCACCGGCGCGACCCAGGCACGCACGCTTCGGCTGCCGCCGTCGCTGGGTTGGCCGAACATCGCCGCTTCCACGGGCGTGGCCGGCGTGCGCGATCTGCCGCAGGGCCGCTATGTCGCGCTCACGGGTGCGCCGAAACTCACGCTGCGTCTACAGAACGGTCGGCCACAGTCCGGTGCGTACATCCGGCGCTCCAATGGCCGGATCGTCGACTGGCAGGCCGAGGGCGGATCGCGGACTCTGCGCGTGCAGTCGGACACCGTACCGCTGACGCTCGAGCTGGGCGGCACGACGGGCTGTCGTATCCACGCGCCGGGCGCGCGGCGTGCATCCCGTGGCGACACGCTCGAGCTGTCCTATAGCGGTACCGACTCCGGGTTGGTCAGAGCCGACTGTGGCTAACCCGCACGACAAGCCCGGCGCCGCTGCGAGGCGGCCGAGCCGCCTCGTGCGTCCGGCGGCGCTGGTGATCATCACTATCGTACTCGGGGTCGCACTCATCCTGCTGTTTCCGGCCCGTCAGTTCATATCGCTGACCCATTCCGACGAAGGCCTCAACGACCCGGGCGGAATATCCATCCCGTACCTGCAGGCGCTGCTCAAGGCCAACCCGGACGATCGGGCGCTGCGCCTGAACCTCGCCGAACGCCAGCTCGAGGCCGGTCAGGTCACCGCCGCCAACCAGACACTCGACGCGCTGCCGCCAGAAGATGATGCCGATATCCGCTGGCTGCGCCTGGAAGCGGCCTGGCAGGCGTTCAACGCGGCCCCGGCCGACAGCGCCGAGCGGGCCGCACGCCGGACACAGCTCGAAGCCCGTATGCGTGCCGCCGACCCGGCGGGCGAGGCAAGCGACACGGAAGAGGAAGAAGAGGAGGAGGAAGCCGGCGAACGCAGCGCGATATCCAACGATCGTCTGCAAAGCCTGGCCGAGCGTTGGCTTGCGCTGGGCGAGCCGGCACGTGCGGCGGCGGACTATGAACGCCTGGCCGCGCAGGATGCGCCGAACACCTACGACTGGCACGCGCTCGCGGCCCGCTGGTGGCTAGCCGCCGGCCGCCCGCTGGCCAGCGCACGCAGTTGGCGGCGCGCGTTCGAAATCGCCGACACACCGCCGCGTCGCCGTGACGCTGCGCTGGCCGCCCTCGGCGCCGCCCGGCAGGCACCGGGCGAGCGCGGCCTCGACCTTGCCCGCGAAATGGTCGATGCGTTCGGCAACGATCCAATGTTTCTCGATATCGGCATCGACATGGCGCTGGCGAACGATCAGCTGGCACTGGCCGAGCGATGGTCGGCGGCATACGTAGGCCTGCGACCGGATGACCCGAAGGCGCTGGAGCGCGACACTCGTATCGCGCTGGCGATGAATCGGATTGACGATGCGCTGGCCGGTTTGACCGAACTCGTCCAGCGCCATCCGGATGACGTATCGCTGCGTGCCCAGCTGGCCGAGGTGCAGGTCTGGGCCGGGCGGCCGGAGGCGGCGCTGGCAAACTACGAGCGTCTGGCCGTCGACGGCGCGTCCGATGTCTACGACAACCGCGTGATCGAGCTGGCGGGCGCCCTTCACGACAGCGCCGCGGTACTGCGGGCGCTGGATCGCATCCGCGGCCGTCACCCCTTGAATGCGACTCAGCGTAGCCAGCTGGTCGATATTCTCGACGCCGAGGGCGACCCCGATCGCGCGATTGCCGTGATCCGGCAATGGATCGACCACGGCCCGGCCGATCGTGCGTTGTGGGTGCGTATGGCCACGCTCCAGGAGCAGACCGGCGACCTGGACGGGGCGCTGACGAGCTGGCAGCGTCTGGGCACGCGCTTTGGCGTGGATGTCACCGGCGTACTGGCCCGCAGCCGGCTGCTGACCAAGCTCTGGCGTATAGACGATGCATTTGCGGTGCTGCGCGATCTGCCCGATCCGCCGGCCCGGCCGCGCAGCGACGAAGCGCTGTATTACTGGAGCCGGCTGGGGGATCTGGCCTGGATGCTCGAGGATAAAGTGGTCGCGCGCGATTCCTATGCCACGCTGCTGCGCGCCGAGCGTCTCGACGCCAACGGCGCGCTGCGCCTGGCACAGAGTGCGGTCGATACCGGGGCATTCGACCAGGCCATGGCGGCAACCCGGAGCGACTGGCGCGAACATCGCCATGCCGAGATGGTGACGCTGATGCTGGGGCTGGCCCAGCGCGCGCGGCGCCCGCAGGCCAGTCGTGAGCTGCTGGGCCTGGCCGAAGCCCAGCCTGAACTGTTTGCCGACTCGGTGGACTACTGGCGCCTCTACGGCGACTACTACTTCAATACGCACGATCTCGATCGTGCACGCAGCGGCTACCTGAAGGCGCTGGCCCTGGCGCCGGGCGACCCGGTCAACCGCTCGGCGCTGCTGTACACGCTTGCCGAATCAGGCCGTACCGACGAGCTGGCCGGCTATGTGCGCCGCTGGCGTGCCGCCGCTTCGAGCGACCCGGGGCAGTGGCAGGCATTCGCCATGGCCTACAGCCAGCTGGGCCAGGCCCGCGCGGCCTTGCCGTGGTACGACCGCGCGATCCGCCGCGACCCGGACAACTATCTTCTGGCACTCGACTATGCCGATGCGCTGACCGCCGGGCGGCGCTTCGAGTCGGCTCGGCGTATGCGCGAATACGCGGTAAGGGAGCTGCGGCCGCGCCTCATGGCGGATCTGAACCGGCAGGGCGTGCTGGATACACAGCAGCGTCGGGAGGATGTGCGCATCCTCGGTGTGCAGGCAGCCATGCTTGGCCCGGATGCCAACCGAGGCTGGTTGCGTCTGGCGCTGGGTGGGCGGCGTGGCGCCGGCCTGGACGCCGCGGATATCGAAATGCTGCTCGGCTATTACCTGGCACAGGAACAGCCGGCTTACAGCCGTTACTGGCTGCTGCGCGCGCAGCGCCGGCGGGTGGCCACCGAAGACTGGCAGCGTATGGCGGTGGCGCTACAGAACGACGATCAAGTCGAGATAGACACTATTCTGCGCGAACTCGGCCCGAGCGGCGGCACGGTGGGCATATCGGATCGGATCAGCGCCCTGCGCCAGCTGGATCTGCGCGCCCGCGCGCTTACCCTGGCGCTGGATCACGAGCGTCCGAACGCGCCGTATGCCGCCGGTGTGGACGTCGTGCCACGTTATGCCGCCGAGCTGTATCAGCAGATGCCGCAGTACTACGGAAGCCAGTTGTCGATCCGGCGTATCAGCGATCTGGACATCACCGGCGAGCGTCTGTTCTTCCGGTTGTCCGGTGAGCGGCTCAGCGCGCGGGTCGATATCGGCGCCCGCCAGCTCACCGACCGCGGTATCGATGTCGATCTCAACGGCCTGAGCGATGAGCGTTTCGCCGATCTCGAACTCAACTGGCGCGAGCGACGTGGTGTCACCACGGTACGCGTGGGCACGGTGACAACCGACGCCTGGGATACCGTCAGCCTGGGTGCGCGTCAGACATGGCGGCTGACCGATCACGTGACCGGCGAGGCTTTCGTCGACTACAACCGGCCGGCCGACGAAACCGGCCAGCTGCGCGTGCTGGGCGTGCGCGACGAGATCGGTGCCACGCTGGACTGGACGCTCAATGGGCGGGACAGCGCATCGTTGACTGCGACCTACCAGCGGTTTCACTCGCGCAATGGGCGCGATCCGCTGGCCGACGGCTACCAGATCGAAGCCGCCGTGGCGCATTCGCTGATGGTCGGCCCCACGCATCAATTCCAGATCCGCAGTTTTGCGACGACTGAACAGAACCAGCTGGAAAACGCGTTGCCGGCCTCGGTCGCCGACCGGCTGCCCGACGGAGCCGGCATCGAGGATGTCGTGCCCGAGCGCTATAGCTTCGTCGGCGCCGGGGTGACGTTTGCGCGGGGGATTCCGGGCGAATCCTACCCACTGGTGGCGTCGCCGCGATATCGCATCGACCTCGACGGCGGCTATGTGCTGCCCGACGGCCAGTTCGGGGTCAGTACGAATTTCGCGGTCGGCAGCCGGGTGCTCGGCTCGGACGAACTGAGCTTCGCGCTCGGTATCGACCAGACCGGCAGCGATACCCGCCAGAACAGCTATACGGCCATGGTCACCTATCAGTATTTCCTGGGTCGCTGATGCGTGCCCGTTATCCACGACACACCTACGTTGGCCTGGTCACAGGCAGGGAGAACCCATCGTCATGAAACCCATCACCCGTATCGTTTCCTTCTGTGTGCTGGCGGCCTGGCTGGCCGGCTGTGCCGTGACCGATGTCCATCGCGAGGAGCGACTGTCCGCATCCGCGCGCTGGGCGCAGCTGCCGATCGCCAACTATGCCGAGACGCCCCAGGCCGGTGAACGGGCGGCGGCCATTCTTTCTACGCTTTTGCACCAGCGCGGTATCGACCAGCTCACCGCGGCGCCCGCGACGCAGCCCGCCGGTGGCTTGCCGCAGTTCGACGACGCCGCCGATCTGGCGGACGCACTCAACTGGGCCCGCGGCCAGGGCTTCCAATACGGGGTGACCGGCTCGGTCGAGGAATGGCAGTACAAGACCGGCCTGGACGGCGAGCCGGCGGTCGGCCTGAGCCTGCGCGTAATCGATATCCAGACCGGTCGGACGCTTTGGAGCGCATCCGGCGCGAAGGCCGGGTGGGGCTACAGCACGCTCAGCGGCACGGCCCAGAAACTCATGAGCACGCTGGTCGCGGATCTGCCATTACAGCCTTAACCGCGGCGGCGACGAAGCGGCCGGCCCGCACCGGTCATCTGGTTTCATTGCATCACGAGCGTTGTTCATGATCACGCAGATAGAAGAAGTCCATTACGAGGCGCCGCCGCTGTGGGTGTGCGTGCTCGAAAGCGCGGTCATCACCGCTGTCGTGCCCGCGCTCGGCTGGTTGCTCCATGCCGAGGATCCTCTGTTCTATGACAGCCAGTTCTCGTGGCTGGTCGTCGCACCGCTGCTGGTCGGCCTGCGTTACGGGTTTTTCTACGGGTTTGCGAGTGCGCTTGCGACCGTAGCCTACATGGCGCTCGCGCCCCGCATGGGCTGGGCGGCTCAGCCGCTTGGGCTGCAGTATGCGATCGGGCTCGTCCTGGCTGGCATGGTCGCCGGCGAGTTCACCGACATCTGGCGGCGCCGTTTCACGCAGATGAAGATCATCAACGACTACCAGTCGATACGCCTGACCGAATTCGTACGCAACTACCATGTGCTGCGGGTCTCGCATGATCAGCTCGCCGAGCGTCTGGCGGCCAATCCGCACAATCTGCGCGACGCTCTGCTGGCGCTGGCGGAACGGTTTCATCACTCCGATGCGGGTGAGGACCTGCTCAAACAACGTTCCCAGGATTTGCTGGGGTTTCTGGCCGTGGAAGGGCGGCTGGAGCAATGTGCGCTGTTCGCGGTCGACGAGCGCCGCCGAATCGGGCGCCAGCCGATGGATTTTTTGGGCGGACAGCCCGCGCAGCCGAACGTCGCCGACCATCCGATGGTACGGGCCTGTCTGGAACAGGGCCGTATGATCAGCCTCAAGTCCGAGATGGCCGAGATCAACCTGCAGCAGGAAAGCCACCCGCTGCTGGCCGTGATTCCGTTGATCGATGTCAACGACCGCATCTGGGCGATCGTGACGGTCACGGAAATGCCGTTCGTCGAATTCGAACGCGGCAATCTGCATCTGCTGGCCGTGCTTGGCGGCAATCTTGGCGATATTCTGGCCGAGGCCTATCACCGTCAGCCCAGCGATCAGCAGCTGGCTCGCTACCAGTTCGAGCAGCGCTTGCGGCAATGGTCCCAGTACGGCGCCCGGTATCGGCTCAGCTCGCTGCTCATGGCCTACGAAATTCCCGGACGCGTACGCGGCATCAGCAACGAAGCGCTCTGCGAACTCGTCTACGAACAGCTGCGCGCACTCGACTATGCGTGGACGACCGACCTCGACCAGGGAACCCAGATCATCTACGTGCTGATGCCGCTCACCCCCGAACGCGGCGCGAGCGCCTATCGGGAACGCATGTCACGGCTGCTCAATGAGCGTTTCGGTGTGGAGGTGGCCAGCAGCGGGCTGGTGTTCCATCAACGTCATGTCAACGGTAGCCAGTCAGCGTCTGCTCTGCTCACCGATATCCGTCGTCAGGCCGAGAGCCATGCGGGCGCTTAGCCTCCTGGCACCCATCGGGCTGTGCCTGGAGGTGCTGGCCGCCACCGGCTGGCTGTTCGCCTGGCCGGTCCGCCTGTCGCCCGGGCTCGCGCTGGCGTTGCACGGGCTGGCAGTCGCCGTGCTGGTCGCGGGCGTCCATGCCGCCTTGCCGGCCGTATATCGGGCCCCCCGCGGCGGGGCGCTGTTGTTTGCCGCGACCAGCGCGCTGTTCGTTCCGGTACTCGGTGCCTTCGGGCTGGTTGTGAGCCTGCTGCCCGGGCTCTATTTCGCGTATCGCGAGCCCGCCAGGATATGGGACACGCTCGATATTCCCGACCTGCCGTTCCAGCCCGTGGACGTGAACCCGGACGATGTCTTCATGCGAGACGGGCTGTCGGCCGTACTCATGCATTTCGACGACCGCAATCGCCGGCAGCAGGCGATCATGGCCTGTCGTCATCTGCCGCGGCGTGATGCGGTGCCGATCCTGCGGTCGGCGCTGGGCGATGCGGCCGACGAAGTACGACTACTGGCTTATGCGATGATCAACTCCATCGAGCGGGACCTGGAACGCCAGCTCAACGTCGTACGCGATACCATCATCGCCAGCGGCGACCAGGACGGCGAACTGCACGCCGAGCGCGCCCAGCTGTTCTGGGAGTTTTCCTACCTACAACTCGCACGCGGCAGTGTGGAAACGCTCATGCTGCAGAAGGCGCTCGAGGCGATGGATATCGCGATCGCGCGTCAGCCGACCGCCCAGCGCTGGCTGCTGCGGGCGCGCGTGTGTCTGGCCTTGCGGCGCTACGACGACGCCGAGCAGGCGCTGGAATCCGCCGAAGCCCGCGGGCTCGAGATCGACGACTCTGCGCCTCGCTGGGCGGAGCTGGCTTTTCGTCGCGGCCGCTTCGGCGACGTCGCGCCGGCGCTGGAACGCATGAGTGCGCGTGCCGGCAATAACCCGGTGATGCGGCCGGTCATGGAGTACTGGCTATGAGCAGATGGCCCACGATGACCCCGGCCGATCCGCCGGCCGATGTCACCCTGCTGCTGGAAGGCACGTTCCCGATGGTCCGTGGCGGGGTGGCCGGTTGGGTCAACCAGCTGATAAAGGGCCTGCCGGACAAGCGGTTCGCGCTGGTGTTTCTCGGCGGCAGCGCCGATGCCTACGACGGTATTCTCTATGATCGGCCCGAGAACGTCGTACATCTGGAATGTCATTATCTGATGGACGCGGGCGAGGGCATCGACGAGCCGCGCGCGATCGAGGGTAACCGGGCGGCGTTTACTGCAAGCGATGCACTGCACCGGTATTTTCGTGCCCCCGATGCGCAGGAGGCGGGCCATCGGCTATGCGAGATCGCGCAGCTGCTGGGCCGTACGGACGGTTTGTCGCACGAGGATTTCCTCTACAGCCGGCAAGCCTGGGACCAGATCGTCGACTACTACCGGACCTACTGCACGGACCCGTCGTTCGTGGATTACTTCTGGTCGGTGCGCAACATGCACTCGCCTTTGTTCCTGCTCGCGCGGATTGCGCGTGGGTTGCCCCGCACCCGCTGTCTGCACGCGATTTCCACCGGCTATGCGGGGTTTCTCGGCGCGCTGGCCCACCATATGCACGGGCTGCCGTTCGTGGTGACCGAGCACGGTATCTATACCAAGGAACGCCAGATCGACCTGACCGAAGCTGATTGGATCAAGACCTACGACGACGTGCTCACCCACGGTTTCCAGCGGGACGTGAGCTATATACGCCGGCTGTGGATCCGGTTTTTCGACGGCATTGGCCGGCTGACCTATTCGGCGGCCAACCCCATCACCACGTTGTATGAAGGCAACCGCGAGCGTCAGATCATGGACGGCGCCGCCGCCGAGCGCACCCGCGTGATCCCCAACGGGATCCGTATCGAGCGTTTTCGCCCGCTCCGCGAACAGACGTTCGCCAATCGTGCACCGATCGTGGCGCTCATCGGCCGCGTGACGCCTATCAAGGAGATCAAGACCTTCGTACGCGCCATGCGTATCGTGGCCAGCCAGCTGCCGGGCGCTCAGGGCTGGATCGTCGGCCCGGAAACCGAAGATCCGGAGTATGCGCAGGAGTGTCGGGACCTGGCCGACCAGCTCGATCTGAACGGCACGGTGAAGTTCATGGGCTTCCAGAAAACCGAAGAGGTGATGGCCCGGATTCGTCTGGCGACGCTGACCTCGATCAGCGAAGCCCAGCCGCTGGTCGCGCTCGAGGCGATGGCTGCCGGCGTGCCGGTGGTCTGTACCGACGTGGGCTCCTGCTATGAGCTGGTACACGGCCATGCCCGAACGCAAGCCAATACGGCCGCTAGCGAACCGGACACGGCGCATGCCGCGGGGCGGATCGTGCCCATCGCCGACGCGGGAGCGACCGCCGAGGCGATGCTCGCGCTGCTGGAGGATCGGCCGTGTTGGGAGGCCGCGCGGGCCGTGGGTATCGAGCGCGTCGAACGCCAGTATTCGGAGCAGCTCATGCTCGATCGCTATGCGCAGCTCTACGACGAGACGATGGTCCGTGCGGCCGCAGGGGGCACAGGGGGCTAACCATGGCAGGTATCGGTTTCGAGCTGCGCAAGCTGCTGCGCAAGGACAGTTACTTCGGGCTGCTTCGTGCCTACGGCTACGCCGGAATCATCAGCTCCGGGCCTTGGGTGCTGTCGATCCTGGTGATCATGGCGCTCGGGTTTCTCTCCCTCGGCCTGTTGCCGGATCAATCGCGTCATGTGACCCAGTTTCTGGTGTCGGTGACTTATATCGTGGCGGCATCGCTGATCGTATCCGGCATGGCCCAGCTGGTGTTCACCCGCTATGTCGCTGACCGGCTGTTCGAGCAAAAGCCTGAAGCGATCCTGCCGAATCTGGTCGGCCTGTTGACTGGCATGAACCTGATTGCGGCGACGTTGGGGCTCACCGTGCTCGTCACGCTGTTCGGCGGCACGTCGTTGCTCTATCGGGTGGAGATGTTCGCCGGCTTCGTGCTGCTGACCAATATCTGGTGTATCACGGTGTTCATCACCGGCATGAAGGCCTACCGTCAGGTGCTCTGGGCGTTCGCGTTCGGCTACGGGGTGACGTTCGCGCTGGGCATGGCGCTGCGCGACTACGACCTTGAAGGGCTGCTTGGCGGTTTCGTGGTCGGGCAGGGGGTTCTGTTCTATACGCTGGTGTTTCTGGTGGTGCGCTACTACCCGAGCGATCGCATGTTTGCACTCGACCTTCGTCGTGCAGAGCAGACCCACCGGTCGCTGATCTTCACCGGCGTGTTCTACAACCTCGGCCTCTGGGCCGACAAGTTCCTGTTCTGGTACAACCCGGCCACCTCGGAACACGTGATCGGGCCGCTGCGCGCCTCACCGATCTACGACTTCCCGATCTTTCTGGCGTATTTGTCGATCGTGCCGGGCATGGCCGTGTTTCTCATTCGTATGGAAACCGACTTCGCTGAACGTTACGACGCGTTCTACAGCGCCGTGCGCGGTGGCGACACGCTCACGCATATCGAACAACGGCTCGACCGCATGGTGGATACCGTCCGGCAGGGCGTCTACGACATCTTCAAGATCCAGGGCATTACGATCGTGTCGTTGCTGCTCGTCGGCCCGGCGCTGATCGAATGGCTGGGTTTTTCGCCGTATTACGTGCCGCTGTTCAATATCGATATCGTCGCCGTGGGCATGCAGGTGTTGTTCATGGCGATTCTCAACGTACTGTTCTATCTCGACAAGCTGAAACTGGCGCTCATGTTGTGCCTGTTGTTCTTCGGCTCGAACCTGCTGCTGACCGCGCTCAGCCAGTATCTCGGTGCCATCTTCTACGGCTACGGTTTCGCAGGATCGTTGATGCTCTCGTCGCTGGTCGGCCTGGCCGTGCTCGATCGTGAATTTCAGCAGTTGACCTATCAGACGTTCATGCTGCAACGGCCGGGGTGATTCGGTCGGGCCACGCGTGGTGTGTCTATACGTATTCGGGTTCCCGCGTATCGTAGGACGGGTTTGTCGGGCTTTGTCGACGGCCGAGGTACGTAGTGGTGGCGGCGCTGGTTCTGCTTGGAACACTCGCGCCCCGAACCGGGCGGCCTACTCAGCCACACAGGCGCATTTCGACTTGGGGGTTTCGCGCTGCTGTGCGAGTAATCTTTATTCGTGTTACTAAATGAAAGGGAGTCGCGCTGCAACGCGAAACCAAAGTGGCGTTGAACTGGTGAGCGCCGGAAGACGGGTGGCTTAAACCCAGCGTCTTGAATCGACCCCGAAGACGAATTTGGACGGGAGTTTCGCACGGCTGTGCGAGTCACTTTCATTTGCTTGTCCAGGTAAGTCACCAAAGCAAACGAAACCCTGTCTTGCGCCGATGCTTCGCATCGATGCCCTGTGCTGCTCGCCCGTCCGGGGCGCAGCCGGAACTCGCCGCACTCCTGCGCGACTCAGACACCCGGCTGTGCTTCATCCCCGGCCGGCCTCCGCTGCTCGGCGCTACGCCCAAGG